>JAOZID010000010.1:0-216187 GCA_026014465.1 Candidatus Bathyarchaeota archaeon
AAGTCGTAACAAGGTGGCCGTAGGGGAACCTGCGGCCGGATCACCTCCTAAGAAAACAAGTTTGTTTTTACTGGAGGAGCAAGGAAGCATCTGCCATATCTCTGAGAAACAGGGAAAACGTCAAAGCCCATACATCACATGTGAAAAAGAGCATTTCTTTTTTGTTTTGCTTTAGCCTTACTGTTTGTTGTGCTTGTTTCTTGTTTGTTTTTGCTGTTTTTGTGCGTAAACGCTTTAAGGTTTGTTGTTTGTTAGGTTGGTGTTATTGGTTTACTGTGAGGATGTTGGATTATTAGCCCAAAAAAGCGTGCACCCAGAAATGCCAAGAACAGAGGTCGCGGTATCGCGTATCCTGTTGAATTAGGCGAAGAATACGAATTGGAAATAGTTGAGACTACCCCCAATGGAGAAGGCGTGGGCAAAATCAAGGGATTCCCCGTTTTTGTCAAAAACGCCCCCTTAGGAGCAAACGTAAAAGTCCGCGTAACCAAACTAGAAGGTGGCTGCGCAGACGCCCAAATAGCTACCTAACTCAACTTATCTTCTTTTGTTTGTTTTGATGCTTTGCTTGTTGCCGGGTTAGTTGAATTTGTTTTGGTAGATGAGTTTGTAGGTGTAGGCTATGGCGATGGCGTTTATGATTATGCGTAGTCCGTTTATGGCTCCGACGGCGGGTCCGTTAAATCCGAAGTAGATGACGTTGAACATGCTTGTTCCCATGGTTATGCCCAGCACGGTTGTGGCGAAGGCTGCTCCCGTTTTGCGCATGCTAAAAAGCCCCACGGCAGAGCCCGCCCAAAGAAGCGGTTCAATATAGTTGTTGAGGTCCTCAGGGTCGCCAGGAATCGAAATCACAAAGAAAACTATGTTAATTACCATCCACACAAGCAGCATATACAAACCCTTAGGCATGCCCGTTTTCATCCAAACAGAACACTCCTTTGACGTAACTTTTCTTTTTCTGCTATATAATTTTGTGTACTCTGTTGATGTTGCGGTTTAGGTGCCCATGAATAGGCTTAGGATTCTAAAGGCTATGCCGCCTATGAGCAGGGCAAGTCCGATGTCGATGAAGGTGATGTAGAGTGTTTTTTTCCATCCGAATTCTTTTTTGCAGGCGGCTATGGTGGCGAGGCAGGGAATGTATATCATAACTACCAAGGTGAACACTATCATCTGGACGGCGCTGAGGGATTCTAGTCCCATGCCTACGGATGCAAGGGTTGTTGCCAGCAAAATAAGCGTGAGTTCTTTGCGTAGCACTCCAAAGATCAGTGGAATCGCAGCTACAGCGGGCAGTCCTAGCCACACGGTCATAAGCGGGCTAGTCGCGTCTACCACGTAGGGCATCAAACCTGACAACGCGATGGCTTCGACGATTATGCTGCCAACGATGATTATGGGGAAGGCAACGTAGACAAAGTCTTTGGTTCGGTTCCATGTTTTGATGGCTATGGTTTTGGCGGAGGGTTTTTTGTAGCTTGGCATCTCCATGATTAACCCGACGGGTTCGCCGGGGAGGGCTTTGAATGCTATTCTGCCCAAGGCAAAGACTAAGATGAGGTCAAAAATGTACAGTGCCAACGCCGCGTGCAGTCCAACGAAGCGTCCTACTAAGCCTAGGATTACGACGGTTCGGGCAGCGCATGGAATGAGCACGACCACAAAGGCGCTAAGTAAACGTTCGCGTTGGGTTTCCATTATGCGGCAGCCAACACAGGCAGGAACAGTGCAGCCATACCCCAGTATAAGCGGAATGAACGCTTTGCCGTGCAACCCAATTTTGTGCATGACATTGTCCATGAGAAACGCTGCCCTTGGCAGGTAACCGCTATCTTCTAGCAACGCCAAAATTATGTAAAACGGCACGATATACGGCAGGGCTATGGTTATTCCTGCGGTTATGCCGCCCATGACGCCGTTTGCTAACAAATCTACTGCCGCTTCAGGCAACACGGGACTTAGCAGGTTTGCAAAGTTCTCCGAAAGCCACATAAGACCCTCATCAAGCAAACCCGAAAGGTAGCTTCCACCCGTAAAAATAGCTCCAAACGTCAAAGCAACCACGCCCGCCAAGATTAGGTAGCCTGTGATTTTGTGGGTGGTTACCTCGGCGAGTTTTTGTTCTAAGCTGATTTTGGGTTGGGCTTCGATGGTGACGGCGTTTTTTGTGAGTTTGCTGGCTAGGGTGTAGCGTTCGGATGCCATTATGATGGGGGAGGTTTCGCCGTGGACTTTTTCGAGTTCTTTGGTGATTTTTTCGATTTGTTGTAGGACGGCTGCGCCTTGGGGGTAGGTTTTGGTTTTTTCTTGTATGTCTGCGTCTTGTTCGATTAGTTTGATGGCTATCCATCGGCAGGGGTATATTTCGCAGAGTTGGGTTAGTTTGTTTTTGACGAGGGTTTGGATAGTTTGGATGCATTCTTCGATTTCTTTGCCGTATGCGATAAGGGCGGGTTTAGGTTTTTCTTTTTGGGTTGCTTGGGCAATTGCGGTGGATAAAAGTTCGGTTATGCCTGTTCCTGTGACGGCGACGGTTGGGACGACTTTGATGTTTAGGGCTTGGCTGAGTTTTTCGGTGTCTATGCGTAGTCCTTTTTTTGCTGCAAAATCCACTTGGTTAAGCGCCAAAACCACGGGAACTTCTAGCTCCAAAAGCTGCAGCGTAAAATACAAGTTCCGCTCAAGCGCCGAAGCATCCACAACATTAACAATCAAATCGGGTTTCTCAATAGCCAAATAATCCCTTGAGACAATCTCTTCTATCGAATACGCCGAAAGAGAATACGTCCCAGGCAAATCAATGACGCGGATTTTGTGGTCTTCAAAAAACAGGGTGCCTTCTGCACGTTCTACGGTTTTGCCTGGCCAGTTGCCCGTGACCTGGTTTAAGCCTGTGAGCTGATTGAAGATGGCGCTTTTACCCACGTTCGCGTTGCCTGCCAGTGCTATACGCAACTCTTCTACGCCCTTTTTCTCTTCAAAGACGCCTGAGCTGTTTGCTGTGTTGTGGTTTGTGGCAAGCACTTTTTTCACGGTCTATTCTCCGTCAGAAGCCATTTTTGGCTGAACCATAACTTTGCAGGCTAAGCCATAACCCAACGCTAAGGATACGCCGCGGATTTGAATCTCCAACGGACCATGAAAGGAGCATTTTCTTAAAAGTTTGATTTCGCTGCCTGGGATTAGTCCCATTTCGGCGAGTCGGTGGGTTCCAGTGCAGCATCCTTCGGTGCGGGTCATTATGCCCTTTTCTCCTTCCTTTAGGTTAACCAGTGAAACTTCGTTACTGCTTGCTTTTGGTGACGCTTCTTTTTCTTTTCCGTTGGATTTTTTTATCTGCACTTTTTTTCCTCCATTTTTCTGAGCAAAACAACCGCTGCCAAGCTGTGGTCTATGCGGTGCTCTTTTCCTTCAACAAGAAAGCACACGTGTTGCGTGTCGTGTTTGATGATTTTGACCTGCACGCCTGGTTTGATGCATTTTAACGCCAACTGCCGTAGCGTTTCTGATTCCTCGTTACTGATGCTCTCCACAACGTAGCCGTGGCTTGGATCAGCAGTTGTTAGCGGCGTACAGTTTTTTTCTTCGACCACGCCGTTTTCGGTTGGTATGGGGTTTCCATGCGGGCACGCTTTGGGGTAACCCAGCCTTTTCTCTAAGAGTGCGACCACGTTTTTGGTTAACGCATGCTCCAGCTTGCAGGCATCCTCGTGCACGTTGCTCCAATCCGCCTCTAGCACGTCGGTTAAGAGCCTCTCTGCCAAACGGTGCTTTCTTAGGATGTCCATGGCAATTTTTTCGCCCTCGTAGGTGAGTTTTGCTCCACGGTAGGGTTCATGAACCACCAAGCCAAGGTTCTCTAAGTGTTGGATGGTGTTGGTTACTGAGCCTGGGACAACGTGTAGCGCGTTGGAGATGTCTTTGGTTTTTGCGGCTCCACCTTGCTTTTGAAGCCTGTAGATAACTTCGATGTATTCTTCGGCTTCATGTGAGATTGCTTTTTCCATGGTGGATAACCCCTGATTTTTCGAGTGCTCGTACTTTTTTGTGAGAAATTGTAGCTTAAGAGCCTCCGCTGGCTAATAAGGTTTATGGAATAATATTAGATACCTCTAGTATTGTTTGCACATGCTTCCAAAACATGCTACGCAACAATTCGCTTAGCACAGCACTTGGTTATGAGCGCACCATGGTTAGCATCATTTTGAATCTTGTTTTTGCTTCGACTGCGTGTGGCTCATTTGCAGGCATCACGGTGATTTCTCCCGCTTTTACTTGGACGCTTTTGCCTGAAATCGTAATCTTCGCTTCGCCGTCAAAGACGTAGACAAGGGCGTCAAAGGGTGCTGTGTGTTCGCTAAGACCTTGTTTTTCGTCAAAAGCAAACAACGTTACCGTTCCCGTTTGTTTGTCAATTAATGTTCGGCTGACCACTGAGCCTTCTTGGTAATCAATCAAACTGTCCAGGTTGGTTGCTGTTGCTGCAAGCTTGGATTTATCTTTGGATTCTTGATTTGACACTTTGTATCCCACTCTACCTGATGTGCCCCAGTATTAAAACAGTTTTACGCCTGCCACCTATGACGCAAGTGCACAAGAACCTGCCGTGAAAATGGCGGATTTCCAAATCTTACTGTTGATCTTCGCGTGAAATCAGGGTCAACTACTGAAAGGTTTTTATGCGCGGTATAGGCTTATTTTTGAATCGCAAGTGAAGGATGAACTAGTATGGCTTTACAAAAAGGAGACTTCATACTAATCGACTATAACGCTCAAGTGAAGGAAACAAACGAAGTTTTCGACACCACCTCCGAGGAAACCGCCACTAAAGAGCATCTTCAAAAAGAAGGCGAAATCTACGAACCCAAACTTATCGTTGTGGGTGAAGGCTGGGTTCTCAAAGACTTAGACGAAAGCTTCCTAAACATGGAAGTAGACAAACCCCAAAAAGTCGAAATCCCCCCAGAAAAAGCCTTTGGCCCCCGCGACAGCGACAAAGTCAAACGTGTCCCCCTCAAACAATTAGCCTCTACCGGTGCAAACATCGCAATCGGTGCACGCATCGAATACGGCGGAAAAAACGCGATTATCCGAAGCATAGGCGCAGGACGTGTCTTGCTTGACTTCAACCCGCCCTTAGCTGGACGCACCCTAGTCTACGACATCACTGTCACCAAAAAACTTGAAAACAACGAAGAAAAAGTTGCCGCTCTAATCCACCGCCGCATACCCATCATCGAAGCATCCAAATTCAACTTCTCTCTTTCCGACAAATCCCTAACTCTTGACATGCCCGAAGACACATTCTACTTGGAGGGCGTGCAAATCGCAAAACGTGGCATAGCCATGGACATGCAACGCTTCTTCCCCGACCTAGACGAAACAACATTCGTTGAAACCTTCAAGGCACCACCAAAACCAAAACCAGCCGCCGAAGCAAAACCTGCTGCTGAGAAAGAAGTCACCGAAGAAAAACCCGCTAAAGAAGAGAAACCTGCCAAAGCAAAGCCTGCTGCTGAGAAAGAAACAAAACCCAAAGCTTCCAAGGCTGACAAAGAAAAGCCAGCAAAAGCTGACTCCAAAGCCTAACCTTTCCTTTTTCTTCAAAAATTTAGTTTTTAGATTATTCTATTACTTGGGTGTTTTTTGCTACCTGTTCACATTGTTTGCGGTTTAGCCGTAGTTTTTGCAGGATTGTGTATCTGTCGGGGCGTATGGTGGTTGCCAGTTCTAGGGCTTTTATGATGTCTTGGTTTTCTACGCCCATTTCGGCTGCGGTGGTGGGTGCTTTGAGGTGCCATAGGGTTTCGCGTATGCGTTTCCAGTCGGCTCCGTATAGGTATGCCATCATGATTGCGCCTACTCCGCAGCGTTCGCCGTGCATGGCATCAGAGCTTTTTACCATGTCTAAGGCGTGGCTAAAGAGGTGTTCGGAGCCGCTGCAGGGGCGGCTGCTTCCCGCGATGCTCATGGCTACTCCGCAGCTAATTAGCGCCTCTAAGAGTATGCGTATGCCGTCTTCGTTGCCTTGTTTGATGCATTGAATGTTTTTTTCCACAAGTGTCGAACTCATCAGGGCTAAGCTGGCAGCGTATTCTCCGTAGTACTCGTCTTTTTCCATGTGCGCCAGTTCCCAGTCTTTGACGGCGGTGAACTTTGCTAGTACGTCTCCGCATCCGCTTACGGTAAAGCGCCAGGGAGACTGCGCTATGATTTCGGTGTCGGCGATTATGGCTAAGGGTGCTTGGGACATGGCGGAGTACGGTTTCCCAAAGCCTCTAACCGAAGCAAGGGGACTGGAAATTCCGTCGTGACTCAACGTAGTGGGTACACTCACAAAAGATAGTCCTTGATGCGCGGAACTTAGTTTTGCTGCGTCAATCTTGGTGCCTCCGCCTACGCCAAAAAGAACCTGAGGCTTCCACTCCATAATCCTCTCCTCAATAGTCAAAACATCCCTAATCGTCGCGGTCTGAACCAGCAACGTGTCCACTGCCATACCTGCCTGTTCTAGAAGGTCATGAACTGTTTTTCCCGCAATTTCACAGCTTTTTTGCCCAGCAATTATCAACGCGGGTCCAGTGAGGTTTAATCTTTTGACCACTTCAGGGATACGTTCAAGCGTCCCCTTACCGACGATAACCTCTCGTGGAAGCTGCATGTAATGGTAGTTTAGCGCCAAACAAATCACGCAGTAATATTCCTTATAACCCTTCCAAGAGATAAAGTTTAAACCTTTGCACCCAAACTCGCCAACCACAACATAAAACCAGCAAAACATCCGCCGCAACGCCTGCATATTTGCAGCCCCAACGCCCCTGCAAAACCACTGCCCTGCCCTGTTTTCTATGTTTTGTGGGGTGCTGTTGGGTTGGTTTTCGCAAGTGTTATGTATCAGTTGCCTGCTTCTTTGTTTTAGGTGCGCTAAACGTGGAGTTTCAAGGAAGAGACATTACTTCTATTGAAGGCTTGACTCAGCAGGAAATCAACCATATCCTCAAAACCAGCAAAGACATGGAACCCCTTGCCGCAACAGGCTCAGACATGCTAAAAGGCAAAATCTTGGCGAACATCTTTTTCGAACCCAGCACCCGCACGCGCCTAAGTTTCGAATCCGCCATGCTCAAGCTGGGAGGAAGCGTCATCGGATTTGCCGACGCCGAAAGCACCAGCGTAGCCAAAGGCGAAAACCTCGCCGACACCATGCGCACCATAGAAAACTACGCCGACATCATCGCTCTTAGGCACCCACTGGAGGGCGCAGCCAAACTCGCTGCCGAATTCTCCTCTGTCCCAGTCATAAACGCAGGCAGCGGAGCCGAAGAACACCCAACCCAAGCTCTCATTGACCTGTACACTATCCAAAAAGAACGCGGCAGAATTGACGGCTTAAAAATCGCGTTGGTGGGTGATTTGCGTTATGGGCGAACGGTGCATTCGTTGGCGTATGCGTTGTCGTTTTATGATATCAAGTTGACCTTGGTTTCGCCTGAAAGCCTCAAGATGCGCCGCGAAGTCTTGCGCAGTATACAAAGCAAAATCAACGTTTGCGAAACCCAGCATCTAGAAGAGGTAATCCCAAACGTGGATGTTCTTTACGTTACTCGTATCCAAAAAGAACGCTTCCCCGCCCAAGCTGACTACGCAAAAGTTCAAGGCGCATACCGTATAGACCTAAAAGCCCTCGCAGAAGCCAAAGACGACCTTATAATTTTGCATCCTTTGCCGCGCGTGGACGAAATCGCCCCCGAAGTTGATGCTACGCCAAAGGCTCGTTACTTCCAGCAGGTCTGGAACGGCGTAGTTGTCAGGATGGCGCTGCTTTCACTGGTTTTGGGCGCCACCAAATAAAAGCCCTTTTTATGTGCCTTGGTATCTGTCAAATGTGGTGACGGTTCCTATGGAGCCGCATGAGGGACATTTGTGGGAAGTGCCAAACCAGCTTTTGACGCAGTTGCTGCAGTAAGTGACGCCTCTGTTGTAGGTTAACAGTTCAACGTTGTGTTTTTGCATTAGCTGCGCCGTGAACTTCATTAGCGCCTCCGCCGTGTTTTCCGTATCATCTATGTCCACGATGGTTAGGTTGGCGCCTTTGTTGAGTCCTTTGAGGTTGTTTTCCCAGTCAAGCTGCTCTAGGGGAACGTTGGGGAAGTTGCCTTGCTGCATCTGCAACCTGCGGGTGGTGGCGTAGAAGGGTTTGTCGCGGGTTCCTGAAAACTTTGTTTTTGCAATGCCGTACTTTTCGATATCCAAGTGAGCTAGGCGTTTGGAGGCTTGGCTGCTGTGTAGTATCGCGGGGAACAGGCGTTTTCCGTGTCGCTTGCCGACTCGTTGCAGGTATGTCCTTGTGTTCTTCACGACTTCCTTGGCGAACTCTACGCTTTCCTCCTGATTCAAATCTTTGCCCATGAAACTCACTACGGCTTCGTTGAAACCCGCCAAGTTTACTGCGCCGCAGCAGTTCTCCAACCTGAAATACGTGTCTCCGTTAGTGCCCTGTGTTAGAAACGGCAAAGCGTTTTTTCCGTGGTGTCTTAGGGCTCGTTGTTTGATGCCCAGTGCCCGCGCGGCTAATTCGCAGCGTTCTTTGAGTATGCTAAAAAACTTGGTTTTGTCCTGTTCGCCTTCCCGCACGATTCGCGGCAAATTTAGCGTGACGCATCCCAAACAGCCCGTCCGCAATGTGTCGGTTTCCCAGTCGCCACTTAACGTTGCTTCAAGCTTTACACCCGATGCAGAAAACGCTACGTTCGTACCCTGTGCCCCAAATAAGCTGGCGAAGTACACTATGCCTTTGTCTGCGGCGATTTCGTGGGCTTTGAGCAGAATCTGTTGGGCTTCGGGGTCTGAGAGTGTTTTCTTGTTTATTTTGACGATGACCTTTGGGTTGGTTAGGGGTTTGATTTGGCTGGTTTTTGCGAGAACCTCTAAAATAAGTGAGGCTAACCGGTTGCTTTCTTTGGTGAAGTCGGCGTAGGTGCCCGTGGTTGTTTTGGGTCCTATGGCGGTTTTGCGGGCTAGGGCATCGGAAGGCGGCAGCTCAAGTCCCAGTGCTGCGTCTACGTGCTGGTTGAGGTTCATGATGAAAAGGCGCAGTTCCTGTTTTATGTGCTCCTCATCTAAGCCCCTAATGTAGGGGGCAAGGAAAACGTTGAAGCACTCTACGGTTTGGGTTGTGTTTACTTCTTGCTGGGTGAAGAGCAAAACGTTAAACGCCATGGCTAAGGCAGCCCCAAAGTTTTCTGGGGACGTTTGAGAGTGCTGTTGCGTGTTGAGTTTTTCGGTTTTCAAGCCGTTTTGGAAGAAGAACCGCAAATCATGCACGATTTCGCTGGGCTTCAACAACCATGTGCTCAAATCGTTAATGTGCAAAGTGCCCGAAACATGCGCGTCGGCAATGTCACGCGGAAAAACGTTAAGCAACGTGTACTCCCTAAACACTGTCTTGCCTGCCATGCAAGTTACGTCTTCGGGTTTGTCGGGGTTTTTGCGTTCCACAAGCGCCGAGACTTCATGAACAGGTAACCCCAACCGCGTCAGCTTATGCCTGTACTCCTCAAGCCCTTTTTCAATCAAAATCACGTTCACAATTTCCCTAATCAACGGCGCCGTCAAATACTTCGTCTTTGCTTTAACCACAATTTTTTCAGTTTCCTTAGCGGTTTTCTGCGCCAACTCGACAGGCATCTTTGCTTCCTTGGTCAGGCTGTTTGCGATTTTGTTAGGGTCAAATTCTTCAAAAGTGAAATGCGAAGTACGAACCAGCATGCCCTTAGGCTTAACCGCCTTCTTCTCCACACGCTCCGCAATATCTATAACCATCTTGCCCAAATCAGTCAAAAAATACTTCTTAGCATCCGCATCAGCCTCCACCAACCCTGCTTTGAGCAAAAACTTTAGGTGATACGCAAACCTTCCCGCGTCACGGCTTGGGTTCATCTTCAATGCATTCATTAGTTCCGTGTAGCTCAGGGCGCCCTTGTCGAAGAGGAAATTGAGAATCTGCAGCCTCAACGGTGACGAAACAGCTTTAAGAACTTTAACTCCGCGGGCACGATGAGGCAATGACATACTAAATAAATTCCGTTTGTGGTGCTGTAGGTATTGGCATCTGCAAGGTTTAAACTTTAGGCAAAAATCCGACGAGCGTGGAAGGCAGAAGTTTTTTAGATGGGGTTTGTACGTTATCGTGAAGGTAGCTGTTAGGTATGCGTGTTGTGCTTAGAATCGGCGGTTCTGTTGTTGCGTCTCCTATTAATCCTGGTCTTATTGCTGAGTATGCTGAGTTGTTGAAGGTTTTGAAGCTGCAGGGGCATGAGGTTGCGGTAGTTGTGGGCGGCGGCGCGTTAGCTCGTGAATTCATCCAAATCGGCAAGAAGCTGGATTTGCAAATGCAAGCTCAAGACGAAATCGCCATATCCGTTTCCCGGTTGTTTGCTCAGGTTTTCCTCAAGCGCGTCGGCGATTTGGCATGCGAAAAAGTGGCGGTAACGCTTGATGAAGCCGCAGCGTACCTGCAGACAGGCAAAATCCTGTTCATGGGCGGCTTGCGGCCTGGAATCACCACGGATGCGGTTGCCGCTTTAGTTGCCGAGCACGTACACGCAGATTTGCTAGTCAAAGGCACCGACCAAGACGGCATCTACAACAAAGACCCCCGCAAACACAGCGACGCAGTAAAGCTTGACCAGCTGCGCTTTGAAGACCTGCAAAACATCTTTAGCCAAAGCACCCACACCGCAGGCATGCACCAAATCGTCGACCCCGAAGCCATCAAAGTCCTCAAACGCAACCGCCTAAAACTCGTCGCCGTAAACGGATTCAAACCCCAAAACATCCTCGCCGCCGTGAACGGAGAAAAAATTGGAACTGTCGTCACTTAACCCCGCGGTTTGCCGCTTTTGGGTTTTCTTGTGGCTAGGTTTTAAATGGTCTTTTTCCAATAATGGATTATTCCAGCTTTGATTTAGGCGCGGTAGGGACTGTTTGACGGTGCAGCAATGGTAGATAAACGTAAAGGGCCTGTTCAGATACGTTTTGAAATGCTAGAGTTCTTGTTCTTTGTGGATAAGCCGCAGTTGCGTACGCATGTTTGGCGAAAAGCAACGGATGTTTCGTATGATGATTTTTTGAAGCATCTGGGGTATTTGCAAGCGAAGGGTTTTGTGGCGGAGACTGCGGAGGGAAAACTGTTGCTGACTGTTGAGGGACGAAAAATCTACAGTTCCCTGCGCGATTCCTTGCCCTCTTTGTTGTAGCACTTCACCTTTGGTGCATCACCTATATAACAACTGCAACGAAAACTATAGATGGAGTAAGATGAGCGAGAAAGAGCCTGAACCAATCTACCCCGTAAAAACGCTTCATGAGCTTCTCTCAGAGCTAAATCGGGAATGGCGACGCTTCAAACGTGGAACCCTCATTAGCCTATGCATACTTAGCACGCTATTGGTCGCTTTTGCTCTACTGTTCCTGCGCCACATCCGAACAGGCATAGACGAAATAACCATAATATTCCCCATAATCCTAGCCGCCTTCGTAATCTACAGCATACGCATCATGGTCATGCAGTACCGTTTCTTCAAAAAATGGGGACACCGCATGGAACAGCTTAATAATCTGGAAGAAAAACTGTTAAATGATAAACTTGCAGAAAACACGCCGCCAAAATAGCCTGCTTTGACACATGCGCAGCTTATGCTTGGATTTCACCTTTGGTGTATATGCTCCATGAGATATTCTTTATAAAAACGCGGTGTTTTTTGTTCAATGAACTCTTAAGGAAGTGAACATATGTCAGTGGCAACACCTGTTGTCGAAATAAAAAACCTCAAAAAAACGTATATGCTGGGCAAAGTCCCAGTGGAAGCCCTTCGGGGCTTAGATTTAACCATTAACAGCGGAGACTTCGTTTCAATACTAGGGCCTTCAGGAAGCGGCAAATCAACGCTTCTAAACCTAATTGGCGCCTTAGACAAACCAACCTCCGGACAACTCCTCATCGAAGGCGTAGACATAGGCAAACTCAACGACAACCAACTCACCAACATCCGACGCCGCATAGGCTTTGTTTTCCAATTCTTCAACCTCATTCCACGCTTAACCGCCAAAGGCAACGTCGAGCTGTCCTTGTCTATTGCAGACGTGGGCAAAGCCGAACGCACCAAACGCACAGAACAACTTCTCGAATCCGTCGGACTCAAAGACCGCATGAACCACAAACCCGCAGAACTTAGCGGCGGACAACAACAACGCGTAGCCATAGCCCGCGCCTTAGCAAACAACCCACGCTTTTTGCTCATGGATGAACCCACAGGAAACGTTGACTCCAAAACCGCCCAAGAAGTCCTCGCCATAATCCGCAAACTCAACGCTGAAGGCGTAACCATCATCATGGTAACCCACGACCAAAACCTAGCCAAAGAAGCGCGGCGCACAATCCACGTTTTCGACGGCGTGGTAACAAAGGATATGGTGAATTAACATGAAGACCAAAGATGTATTTTCTTACTCGTTTAGCGCGATTAAGCTGCGTAAGCTGCGTGCGGGCTTGACGACTTTGGGTGTGGTCATTGGTATTGCGGCTATTGTTGCGTTGCTTTCTATTTCCACGGGGCTGCAAAGCACCATCACAGGGCAGCTTGAAGAAGGCTTAGCCTCTGATACCCTAATTGTGTCTGTCAACACGGGTGGCGGTATAGGCTCAGGCGATGGCGCAGGTGCAGGCGGTGGCGGATTGGGTGGCGGCAGTTCATCAGCCAGTTCAGGCTTCAAACTGTACCTGAATTACACCGAAGAAATCAAGACGCTCTCGCCTGATATAGAAACCGCGTTTGGCTTCATTTCACAGTCAGGCTTCATCCAAAAAGGCGACATTGACGGGCTCATACGCGGCGGCATAACCGGCACAGACTTTGCTGACTACGCCCAAGTGTACCCCACGACCTTTGTTGCCGCGCAAGGTGCTATTCCGTTAACGCCCTCGGACACGGACATCGTCGTTGGCGCGCGTCTGCATGACCCCTGGCTCAACGGCTCCTCTGTTATCGACGTAAACGATGAAGTTACTATACTTTGGACTAACGCTACGCAGCTTCCCTTCACAAATAAGACTTACACTGCCAACGTTGCTGCTGTTCTTGAACCCGTAGGTGGTCTTGGTTTTCTTGGTCCTTCGGACACGGGAGTGTATGTTCCCCTCTCGCAGGCGCAGAGTTTCTTTGGAACCGACGAAGCCTCCATGATAATAGTTAAGCTATCAGGCAGCGACCAAGCCGTCATCGACAGCGTCTCAGAAGCCATAACCGACTACTTCGCAGGACAAGTCACCGTAACCTCCGCAACCGCCATCCTCTCACTCGTCTCAACCATATTCTCCACGCTAACGCTCTTCCTCGGAGGCATAGCCGCAATCTCGCTGCTCGTCGCAGGCATAGGCATCATGAACATCATGATAGTCTCCCTAATCGAGCGCACCCGCGAAATTGGCATACTCAAAGCCCTAGGAACCAAAAGTCGCACTGTCCTCGCAATATTCCTGTGCGAATCCGCCATAATCGGAGTAATCGGAGCCGCCATAGGCATCGTCGCAGGCTGGGGACTATCCAACGTGGTAGCAGTGGTCTTTGCAGGAACCGCAAGCGGCGGCTTAGCAATAACCCCCGTGTTGACCCCTGAAGTGCTGCTGCTGGCACTAGGCTTTGGCGTAGGCGTAAGCGTTATCTTCGCTCTGTACCCCGCATGGCGCGCCTCAAAACTAAAACCCGTAGACGCCCTACGCTACGAATAAACCCATGGCTCCAACCGAGCCCCGCCTTTTTCTTTTTTGTTTTAGGGGAAATGCTTATTCTGCTTTCTGAGCCTATCTTCCTGTTCCCGTTGCATAGTGGATGTGTTGTGGGTTATGGACGCAAAGGTTAAGACAGTGCATGATGAATGTGCCCGTTCCTATGATGATGCTTGCAGACAGACGGAGTCGTACGCGCATGAAATCGTGTTTGGGTTAACCTACGAATTCGTCCAAGCTCAGCAGACCCTGCTGGATGTTGGGGTGGGTACTGGATTGGGTTCTGTGCTTTTCCACAAGGCTGGATTGGTTGTTTACGGTGTAGACCACTCGGAAGAGATGCTTGGCGTTTGCAGGGAAAAAGCGTTTGCAAAAGAACTCAAAACCTGCGACCTGCGCATAGGCAACTGGCCCTACACTGACAACCAGTTCCACCATGCCATCTGCTGTGGTGTCTTCCACTTTATCCGCGACCTTGACGTTTTTTTCGCTGAAACCCGTCGCGTACTGCAAAACAGCGGAACCTTTAGCTTCACCACCATAGACAAAACCGACAAGGCTTGTTACTTGGATGAATCAGGCATCTGCATATACTGCCACAGCCAAGACGACATACGCGAGCTCGCAAAAAAGTACGGTTTCACGCTGCTAAAAACCGTGGCGTTTTACGCGTTCAAAACACCCGCCAAAAAAGAACAGCTCCTCTTTAGAGCCTATACCCTGCAAAAACTCTAACTGCCACGCAAGCCTTAAGACACAAATCCGACACAGATAACCGCTGAGGCTCCAAGTTGAAACGACATTACCCCGACCACCCCGTAGCAGGCGTAGGCGCAGTCATTTTGCGTGACGACAAGCTTTTGCTGGAAAAACGAGGTAACGAACCCGCGAAGGGTCAATGGACAATTCCTGGCGGCGTTGTGGAGTTAGGTGAGAGCCTTAAAGAAGCGGTGTTGCGTGAAACCTTAGAAGAAACAGGCTTAACCGCGTCAAACCCGCAGCTTGTAGACGTCGTCGACCAAGTCCACCTAGACCAAAAAGGCAAAATCGCCTACCACTACATCATAATCGACTACCTCGTCCACGTTAACCCCGACGAACCCGCCGCTTCAAGCGACGCCGACGAACTACGCTGGGTAAATCTAAACCAAGTTGAAACCTACGACCTCACACCCTCGTTCAGGCGATTCTTCACAAAAAACAAACCCAAACTCCAAAACGCCTCTCAACAACATACAAATTAGTACCCAAAAATGGTGGCTAAAAGCAAAAGTCCTGGCGAGAAGTAGACGATGTAGATTTTTTGGATAAATGCTGGAAGCTTGCCCATCGCGGGAACTGCTATGTCCTCAATGAAGTTATGAGTGTTCACCAGCATCTCACCTGTTTCACGGCTAAACGTCGACGCAGCTTTTGTCCAAGCAAAACTGCCTTCAACCCTGCCGCGACATCTAAAGCCTCCTTCCACCCCTAATAAACATAAAGGCTACAAATCCAGAATCTGCACAACTGAATTGACTATTCGGCTTTGGTTGCATACTTGAAACGAAAAACCTGCGCGTCTGCACCTCATGCTTTAACATCAATGCGCCGCTACCCAAACCGCCAGTGGAGTCTCTCCAAGGTTTCACCTTTCAAGGCACGATTTTAGTGACTGCCCGTCGTGGATTTCCAAACCGCTGAAGCACTTTGATTTCACATGACCTGCCAACATATTTGCCCCTATTTGATTCCAAATTTTATTTGTATGCAGAAAAGGGGGGGGAGGGGGGTAGGTGGTTGGTTGTTTGCCGAAAGGGTTTGTGGTGGTTGTTGGTGTTGTAAAGTGGGTTTTTGGGCGGATAAAATATATATCTGCTTTTGAACATTTACGGTCGTTATCTCTGTCTTGCAGGCGCATCTAATGAATGATTTAATGGCACGTATTGAGGCTCTTAAGAAGGAGAAGAAAGCAGTTATTCTTGCTCATAATTATGAGCGTCCTGAGGTTCAGGATGTTGCGGATTATGTGGGGGATAGTATTGAGTTGAGTCGTAAGGCGATGCAGGAGCAGGATGCTCAGGTTATCGTGTTTGCGGCGGTGGATTTTATGGCTCAGTCCGCGGCGATTTTGAATCCCTCCAAGAAGGTTTTGTTGCCAACGTTGGGTGCAAGGTGCCCGATGGCGCAGATGTTAACGGTGGATGAGATAAAACGCGCTAAAGCTCAGTACCCTGGGGCGCCAGTGGTTGTTTACGTGAATACTTTGGCGGAAGCCAAGGCGGAAAGTGACGTCTGCTGTACTAGCGCTAATGCCGTGGAGGTCATCAAATCCTTGGACGCGGACACCATACTGTTTGGTCCTGACCGCAACCTTGCTGACCACGCCGCCAAGCAGACAGGCAAAACTTTGATTCCGATTCCACAGTGGGGCTTTTGCCCGACGCATCTGCTTTTCCAACCTGAAGACATCGAGGTTCTAAAGCAGCAGCACCCAAACGCCGTGGTCATGGTTCACCCTGAATGCAGCGCAGAAACCCGCGCCATCGCCGACTTCATAGGCAGCACCAGCAAAATCTGCCAACACGTAAAACAAAGCCCCGCCACCGAGTTCATAATCGCTACGGAAGATGGCATACTGCATCGGCTGCGCAAAGAAAACCCTGACAAAAAGTTCTTCATAGCCTACGAGGGCGCAGTGTGCCCGAACATGAAACTCACCACGTTGGAGCGGCTTTATGCCTCTTTGAAGGAGGATAAGTACCGTGTGGAGGTTCCTCAGAACGTGGCTGCGAAGGCAAAAGCTGCTTTGGACCGCATGTTTGAGGTAAGCTAAACGCTTACTACTACGGTTTTTAGGATTTTTACGCCTCGTTTGGTGGCTAATTCATCGCTTAGATGCTGAATTTCCGAGGCTTTGCCTTTGACTACGATGGCTTCTAGGCAGTCGCGTTCGCTTATGTGCACGTGCAAGGTGGAGGTTACCAACGAAGCGTGATGATGCTGCGTATCAGTCAAGTCACGTTCTAGCTCACGCACTTCATGATCATACACCATCAACAAAACGCCCGTCTGCACAACATTCGCTTCTTTCTTGAGCCATTTACGCTCCGAAACAAACAGTCTAACCGCATCCTGCACCGCCTTGCTACGGCTCTCATAACCCATACCGCTTATCACATCATCAAAATCCTTCAAAAGCTCAGGCGGAAAAGTAACGCCTACCCTAGTAATTTTCGACATCCGTATCCACAACCTAAACACACAGAATACCATTAAAAGCTTTTACACACTTCACGTAGCCGCCGCGCACGTTGGATGATTGCTGAAAAGCGCCGCGAACAGTTTATATCGCAGCAACGGGTTCTATTATAGGTTAATGAGGCGAATGTTTTATGTCCAGTGAACCATTTCATTTGACCGATGCAAATTTTGATGAAACCGTGAGTAAAAACAAGATGGTTCTTGTTGATTTTTGGGCTGCTTGGTGTGGTCCTTGCAGGGCTTTGGCGCCAACTATCGCGGAGCTTGCAAAAGACTACGACGGAAAAGTGCTTATCGGAAAACTAAACGTCGACGAAAACCCAAAAACCGCCGAGAAATTCCAGGTCTTTAGCATACCCACCGTGGTCGTAATCAAAGACGGCAGCGAAGTAGACCGCGTCGTCGGTTTGGTTCCCAAGAAAAGCTTTGACGCCGCCTTAGAAAAACACATGTAACCCACCCAAACAGCAAACAAAAAGAAGAGCTCTTTTTCTTTTTTAGCTCTTAATTTTTTCGTTCATCTTCTCTAACGTCCAGCGTATGCTCGATTTAAGCTCCCTGAACCGTTCGTCATCCACGTTCTTCAATACAATTTCACGGATCAAATCGCCTTCACGCACGATATTGTACGAAAACATCTGTTCAGGCGTCAACTGCCCCAACCGCGCCAACTCTGCGTCTTTATCTTGCATCTTAGCCAGCACGCGGTCAATTAGAAAACTGCTAAACGGCGGCGTATTTACGTCAAACTGTTTGCTTTCATCAGGCAAAACATGCAGCTCGTCTTTCTCCACATAAACCAAAGCCAACGTCTCATCAGATAGGGTTTTGAGGGGTATGGCATTGTCGGGTTCGCCGCCTTTGTAGCCTGTGGGTTTGGAGGGTTTGGGTTGATTGTCAGGTTCAGAGGTTGGTTGCTGCGGCGTTTGTGTGGGCGGTTTTTGTTGTGGTTGTGGTGTTTTGGCGTCTTGAAGGCTGCCGCGTTTGAATCCTTTCTCCAGCAGGACCATATTTACTGCGTCAAGGCTGTCTCTAATCTCTGCTGCTTCAGCTTCAACAGCTTCCAAACGCTTCTCCAAACGTTCCTTAAGCCCCAAAAGAGCCTTCGTTCTATCAGAATCCTGAGCCATTAACCATCACACCCAACCAGTAAGCAGCACCTTACTTATCAAGCCTTTTAACAAAACCCTGTACAAACCTACTGCGAACTGATTTTCTTTAACTGGCGTTGATACATTTCTATGATTTCCTGTGAGGTTGTGGCGTCTTCGGCGGCTTTGTCTATGCGGTAGTTGCCTGTGAAGCGTGGGAACCTGATTGCTAAGCCGCTGCCCTTGCGAATCGAATCCATGGCTGCCATGTGAATAGGGCTCAAAGTGATTTCGGCGCCTAGAACCTCCATGACCAACGCGGGTTCAAACCAGACATCCGCTTCCACAGTGGACTGCACGCGCGGCGGCTTATGCGCGACCTCATGCTTGCGCAGTAACTCAGGCAACTTCGCCAAGTCCTCATCAGTAAAGCCCGTACCACATTTGGTTACCGTCTCAAACGTGTCCGTGTCCTTGTTGTACGTCGCCAAAAGCAGTGCACCGTAGGCTCCTGCACGTCTGCCCCTGCCATGTATGGCGCCCACCACCACAAGGTCTACGGTGTCGTTCATTTCGCTCTTGTAATCGCGTTTGTACTTTATCCAAAGCCACCCACGCGCGCCCGCTTGATACACGGATTCTTTGGCTACGGATTTACACATCAGTCCTTCGCAGCCGTCTGCAATGGCTTCCTCAAAAAACTCCTCCAACGCTTTGGCTGTGCTGACTTTGCGTTGCTTGGCAACGGTGACTTTGTCGTTTTTCTTTATGGTCTCTTCTAAGGCTTTGCGCCGTTTGGGGTACGCCTGCTGTGTTAGGTCTTCGCCGTCAACGTAGAGGGCGTCAAACATGAAAAGCGCCACAGGATACTGCTCTATGGCTGCTGTGATTCCGTATTTGCGCCTGCGGTGCATCAACTCCTGAAACGCGCGCATCTCCCCCGTCTCCAAATCCATAGCAACGCATTCCCCCTCCAAAATTGCGTCCTTGGCTTTCACGTACTTTTTGATGAGGTCTACGGTGTCGGGGTACTGGTCAGAAATCTTTTCTAGGCGTCTGGAGAACAGGTTTATTTTGTCTCCTTGTTTGTGGATTTGTATGCGTTCGCCGTCGTACTTGTATTCTGCCACGCATTTTCCGTTGAATTTCTCGAGGATTTCTTCGGGGGCGGCGAGGCGTTCTGCTAGCATGGGGCGGATGGGTTCGAAGACTTTGACTTGAATCTGTTTTATGCCCTCAATGCCTTCGTCGGCGACTATGCGTGCTACGCGTCCTAGGTCGCTGCAGATGTTGTAGGCGCGTTCTATGGGTTTGCGGTTTTCTTTTCCGCCGCCATACGCTATGGCTAACGCGTCAAGAACAGTCATGTCTGCTATGCCCAACCGCAGGTTTCCCGTTACGGTGCGTAGCAGGTATTTGGCTTCAGAGGGCGTGGCATCGCTAAGTAGTCCTGAGAGCATAGCCATCTTCAAATCCACCGCGCCCGAACCCGTCGTCTTTGCCATCTTATCTAACGTCTCATATACGCGCGAAACTGTGAGGGTTTTTTTGAAAAACGTGGTCTGCTGATTTTTGGCTATGACGTTCTGGGCGGTTTTGCCTATATCCCCTGTTATTTTGAGGTCGTCTAAAATGTCTGCTTGCCGTTTTCCTGAAACCCGCGACAACGCTTTTATGGCTAGTTTTTCGGCTACGCCTATTTCTATGCCTTCAAAGTCGGGGTACAGTTTGCCTTGGGTGAGGTAGACTACTTTGCCAAGCAGGTTCGTGGGCGTTTTCTGAAGCAACTCCACCAGCAAATCCGTCATTTCCAGCCGCTTAGTAGTAGCTTCAATCTTCTCGTACGCCACGGCAATGTCAACGTAATCCAACAAACAAACCTCAATGCAAACTATAGGTTTAGAAATATGTTAAAAAAGCTTTCAGGATACCTCTGACCAAGAAACGTGTTTAGCCAGCTAATGGAAAAGAAGATGGAAAATGGCAGGTCTCGTTTTGGTCTGGTTAATGTGTCTGGAAAGTTTAGTTTCCGTCCACTAGGTGAGCGGTTCCGTCGGGGCAGTAGACTTTGTTGCCTTTTGCAACTTCGACGTAACGTTTGCCGCAGGGTTTCATTTGGCTACAGCCGTCACAGTCTCTTGATAGCATCTTCGCTTTTCGCCTCCTATTTACCATCCTCAAGCGTTTTGGAGCAGCCCTTATTGGGTGCTGCCTAAGGTTTGTGAATGCAAACAAGGTCAACCGCGGTCTTTTATACTTTATGTATACAAAATCAATATAACTAATCTACTAACTGAGGGTTTGGCTTCGAAACTCTCTTATGCCCCCATGCCGTAAACACAGTATTGGAGGTACAATTATGGATTTTGAAGAATGCCTTAAATTTGCAAACCAAAACCCCGCAAGCTTTTTCGCCACCGTAGACCAAACTGGGCACCCCCGCGTCCGAGGACTGCTCATGTGGTACGCAGACAAAACAGGGTTTTACTTCCAAATCGGAGCCATGAAAGACCTCTACAAGCAACTTCAGCAAAACCCAAACGTCGAAGTCTGCTTCTTCAACAACAAACTAGAAGGCGGCATCATGCTACGCGTCGCAGGCCAAATCGAATTCTTAGACGACACCGAACTAAAACGCAAAGCAATCCAAGACCGCAAATTCCTACAAACATGGGGATTCACACCAGAAAGCCCCGACCTCATCATCTTTCGCATACCCAAAGGACAAGCCCACACCTGGACCATGAAAACCAACTTCGAACCCAAAAAAATAATCAACTTCGGCTAAAAAACCAGCAGACACGCACACAAACCCAAAAAGTAGACCCCCTCCCCCCCTTTTCTGCATACAATTAAAATTTGGAGGCTGATAGGTTGGTGTGAAGGTGGGGTTTTAGAGGTTTTGTTTGATTTTTTGTGCGGTTTCTTCTAGTTGTTTTCTGTCTGCGAAGGTGAGTTTGGCGAAGTTGGGCATTTTTTGGTCTTTGAAGCGGGGGATGATGTGTACGTGTAAGTGGAAGACTTCTTGTCCTGCTGCTTTTTCGTTTTGCTGGATTATGCTTATGCCGTCGGCGTTGGTGGCTTTTTTCACAGCGGTGGATAGGCGTTTGGTTATGGCGTATGTTTTGCTGATTAGCTCTTCGGGGGTTTCGTAGATGTCTTTGCAGTGTTGCTTGGGAATAACCAGCGTATGCCCCAGGTTAACAGGGCGAATATCCATAAACGCAAAAACATCATCATCCTCATACACAATACTCGCAGGCGCTTCTTTACGCACGATTTTACAAAATATGCAACTCTCACTCACAGCTAACACCACTACTACTGCTCACTGCCACAATAACCACGCAACAGTTTAAATCCATTCCGAACCCAACCAGCATCTTGCAACATCAACCCCTTCTTTCCACAAAAGAAAAGGTGGGGGTGGGCTTGGCTATTTCATTTTGCTAAACGCCCGGGTTCCGATGGCTATCATGCCGACGGCGAAGAGGCACAGGATTGTTATGTCTATCCAGAGGGGTTGGGTGGCGGTGTAGGCTGTGCCTATGAGGATTTGGCGTAGGGCGTCGATGCCGTATGTTAGGGGGTTGAATGCTGAGGCGATTTGCATCCATGCGGGTACGCCTTGGGCTAGGGGGCCGTTGATGGGGAAGAGGGCTCCGCTGAGGAAGAATAGGGGTAGGTTGATGAAGGTTTGTATGGCTCCGAAGCTTTCGAGGCTGCCCATGACGCTGGCTAATGTGAGTCCGACGCTGACTAAGCCAAAGGTGATAAGCAGCATAATGGGTATGCACGCTGCGAATGCTACGGGGTTTATGCCTATGCCTAGCGCGGTGCCCACGGCGAACACGATTGCGCCCTGAAGCAGTGCGTCTGTGCTGTCGCCAAGCATCTTGCCCATGAACATGGAGAACCGTGAAATCGGCGCGACCAAGATTTCTTTCATGAACCCAAATTCTCTGTCCCAGATAACCGATATGCCCATGAACATGGACGTGAACAGCAACGTTTGTCCCAAGATTCCTGGGAACAGGTACTGTTGGTAGTCGATTCCTGGCGCGGCGAAGTGTCTGGCAAAGCCTGCTCCAAAAATTACCAGCCAAAGCAGGGGCTGAGCTAAACTGCTAATCACTCGGGTGCGGTCTCTGGTGAACCGTTTAATTTCCCGCAGCCAAAGCGTATAGAAACCGCGTAGTTCGCTCAACGGATTTTCCTCCTTTGAATCGCAGCAAACCCGTGCAGTTCACGGCTGTTATCCGAACGTATTTTCCTGCCCGTGTAATGCAAAAACACGTCCTCCAAGTTGGGTTCACGAAGCACCACTGAGTCTATGAAGAACTTGTTTTGCGCTGCAACCTCCATGATCCGCGGCATAACCGATCTTCCACCCCGCACCGTTATCTCCAAGGCACCGTCCACTATGCGGCTCTGGGACAGCCCAAGTTTCTCCGAGAGCAGGGCGGTTAACTCGTCGATTTTGTCGGCTTTGAGAGTTACAACATCGCCCTCTAGGGTTTCTTTTAGTTTGGGTGGGGTGTCTAATGCGATGAGTTTGCCGTGGTCGATGATGCCGATGCGGTCGCTGAGTTTGTCGGCTTCGTCCATGTAGTGGGTGGTTAGGACGATGGTTATGTCGTGGGTTTCTTTGAGTTCGCGGATGTAGTTCCAGATGTGGTCTCTGGTTTGGGGGTCAAGCCCTACGGTGGGTTCGTCTAGGAACAGGACTTTGGGGTAGTGGATTAAGCCGCGTCCAAGTTCTAGTCTGCGGCGCATGCCTCCGCTGTAGGTTCGCAGCAAATCGTCTGCGCGGTCTTCTAACTCGACTAGTTTGAGGACTTCGTTTATGCGGTTCTTCTGTTCGCTTACGGGAACGCCATACAAATTAGCGTGCATCCAAAGGTTTTCTCTGCCTGTCATGCGGTCGTCGATGCTGGGGTCTTGGAAGACGATGCCTATGCTTTTGCGCACTTTCATGGCTTCCTTGACTATGTCAAACCCGTTTACCGTGGCAGAGCCGCCTGTGGGTTTTAGAATTGTGCAAAGCATGTTGATGGTGGTTGTTTTGCCTGCGCCGTTTGGACCCAGAAAACCAAAAATCTCGCCTGAATCCACAGATATATCCAGCTTATCAACAGCTGTCAATCCGTTAAATGACATAGTTAACTGGTTAGTTTCAATAACTTTTCCCATTCTTTTCACCTGCTTTATCTTTGAAGAACTGCTCGTATGACGCGCGTGGCCTTGACTATGTTTTCTCTTTCGCCCGCATCTGTTTCAAGCAGTTTTTTTGCCAAATATGCCAAGGTTCCCCTTCGTGAACTCTCCAAAATCTCAAGTCCCTTTTTAGTTACAGCCAGTTTGACTCGCCTGCGGTCTTGCGGATGCTCTTCACGCTCCATCATCCCATCGTTTATGAGGTCATCCACCAGTTTCGAGGTTGAAGGCAAAGTGGTTCCCATGTGGCATGCGACTTCTGATAGTGACGACCCCGTGTGGTGTTCTACAAAAACCAGTGTGCGAAACTGTGGCACTGTCAAGTCGGGGGTTCTTCGGCTGCACATCTGAGACCTGATTTCTCTCATTATAAGTGGTGCGGTTTCAAGGAGTTCTTGGGCGCATTCTTCAGGAGTAACCGACATATTAATTTCAGTTTCTAATAGTTAGAAAAGCTAACTAATTAACGTTTTGCCCAAAAAACACAAACCAACACAACCAACCCCCAAAACCTACACTCTGGACCTTGCAACAGCAACAGTAATTCCTTTAAGGAAAAACCGTCTCTGCCTTAATGGAGAACCCAATGTTTGTTCACGTGAGCGTCCGCGTAAGTGATATGGATCGGTCTGTTGAGTTTTACTCTGGCTTTTTAGGGTTGGAGCTTAAAAGCCGCCGTGAAATTGCGCAGAATAACGCTGAAATTGCGTTTTTGCAAGACCCAGAAGAAAAAGGTGCCCTGCTGGAGTTGACCTGCTACCGTGACCAGAAAGAGTTTTTGCAGGCTGACTACGAAAAACGCGTCTTTGACCATTTGGCTTTTACCGTTACGGATTTGAACAGTTTGGTGGAAGCGATGCGCAAGGCAGGGGTAACCATAACTGATGAACCCTACCGTTTAAGCGCCACTGGCTCCTTGATGGCATTCGTAGAAGACCCCAACGGCACCCTAATAGAACTAATCGAGCGCTCCAACGCAGCTGACTAAACACTGATTTTTATCTCTCCATCTTCCACGGTTACTTCGTATTTTTGCACAGGCTTCTTCGCGGGTCCTTTGAGGACATTTCCCGTTTTCACGTCAAAAACTGAGTTGTGACAGCCACATTTCACCGTGCCATCCTTTAGTACACCACTGCTTAACTTACAGTTCCTATGTGTACACTTGTTTCCGATGGCATACATGGTTCCATCCAAATTCACCAGCAACACTGACTCACCTTCCACATCCACCGCCTTCATCTCATTAGAACCCAAATTCACCTCAGAAGCAGAAATCTTTACAACAGCCATTACATAATTCACCTCCCAAAACAACCATCACCTATCTATTGGGTAATCAGAAATAAAACAGTTCTTCTCTTGGCTGTGGCTGCAGGTTTTCCGTAAGCATTAAATTGTGCCTTGGCTGCTTTTTTAGTGGAGACGCGTTTTTATGTCTGAAATGAATTTTGAAGGAAGCGCCACTTGGAAAAGCGGCACCGAATGCGACTTAACCGTTAAAGGCAAACAAATCGCAACCGTAAGCCCCCCGCCCTCGTTTGGCGGAAAAGAAGGTTTTTGTGTTCCCGAAGAAATATTCGCCGCCGCCTTAGCCTCCTGCATGAATACCCTCTTCTTGCTAATTGCCAAAAACAGCCAACTCGAACTTGAAAACCTAGACACCAAAGCCGCAATCACCATGAACGTAGAAAGCCTAGAAAAACTACTTTTCACAAAAATCCACTTCACCATGACCGTCAAACTACAAAAAGACAACGAACACGAACGCAAAAAAGCAAGCAAAGTCTACGAAATGGCACAAAAAATCTGCCCCATACGCCAATCCTGGGGAGAAGGCGTACCCATCAGCTTTGACTTAATCTTCCAATAACCCCTTTTTGTTTTTTGTTTATTTCTATGTTTTTGTTACGCCGTGTGCGGTTTTTTCCCAGTAGAAGGGTTTGGTTATGAGTTGTATGAGTCCTCTCCATGATGCGATGCTTATGATTAGCCAGTAGATCGGCATTGCCAGTGCGAAGGGGATTGATTTGTATTTGCCTTTTTTTATGCACGCAACTACGTACAGTGTCAGGTACGCAGAGTTGCCTACTAGCAAGTTGAAGATGCATATCGATTCAATTGGCAGCAGGAACAGGATACTGAGTACTCCAGGCACAAACAAGCCTACCGCCGTTAGTATCCAAAGCAAAGGATTGATAACGGGCATGAAAATTGAGCCGCCAAACGTGAACTGGAACAGCCCAAACCGTTTCCACCCCAATTCATCAATCAACCTCTTTGGATGCCTCATATGCACCAGATAAGTTTGGACATGGCCTTTGTACCATCGCGAACGCTGTTTTATCCATCCCCCAACAGTAAGAGTTGCTTCTTCGTACGTGTAGGTTTCTATCATGGCGGTTTTGAGTTTTCTGCGGGCTATTCGTACGCCTAGGTCGGCGTCTTCGGTTACGTTGTATGGGTCCCAGCCGCCTAGTTCGCGTAGGTGGTCGATTCTGAAGTGGTTGCTGGTTCCGCCAAGGGGTATTGGCACGTCGACTCTGTCCAAGCCGTCTAGGTAGAAGTCGTACCAGTACGAGTATTCGATGGAAAACCATTTGGTTAGCAGGTTTTCGTTGGCATTGTAGAAGTTTAGTTTGCCTTGTAGGCACGTGACTTTTTTGTCGGCTACTTCAAACGCGTTGGCAGCATACCTTAGTTGTTGGAGGTCGGGGCTGTCTTCGGCGTCGTAGATTACGCAGTATTTGCCTTTTGCTCTAATCAATCCATAATTGCATGCACGCGGCTTAGTTGTAATATCTGCCATTGGTATCACAACGGGATCAAAAGTTGTTAAGAAACGACGGTACTCCTCTGTGGGAATGCCTTGAGCACGCTTCTTGGGTTCCCCAAACAACCCCAAATCTTTGGCTTCTTGGATGGTTTCTTTATCTTTTTCTTCCATTAAGATTTTGACGTCAAGCTTTTCGTTGGGGTAATTCATCAGGTACATGTTGCGCATAATTTGGGACAGAACTTTGGCTTCGCGGTAAACAGGAACAAGCACCGTGTAAATTGGCAGTTCATCATCGCTTAGTTTGTTGGTTTCCTCTATGGTGTGGGATGCGTTTTGTTCTTGCTGGAAACCTTTTATGGATATGTAGATTTTGATGGGGTTGATGAGAAAGTACACCGCGTTTATTGCTGCGAAGAACACCGCAAACGTTATGGCTGAGCCGAGTATGGCTGCCACCGAAAGAGCCAGCAACGTACCCACAATCCAGTACTTTTGTTTATTCGTAAGCACCTTGTGCGCCGACTCGTCTGGGCTTCTGTAAAGCAGGTCAAGCAAAGCCGTGTGTTTATGAATCTCGCTGTAAACCTTCTCCACAGACATATACACAGATTCCCAAGATGCCACATACCAGCTAACTACCCGTTTCCCCATAAGGGTCTGCAGAATCATCATGGCTTTGAGGTTGAACGGGTTTGAAACCGCCAAACTCGCCTTTTTTTGGGTAATCCGGGTGGGTATTATCATGTTGTCTTCTACGACGCGGTAGGGCAGAACTTTTAGGACTTTGCATCTTTCGGTGTTGTTGTAGAGTCTTCTGGCTTGAGTTTTGCTCAGAAAAGGAAGCTGCAGTAGGGTGGCTAATTCTTCAAAGAATGCCTCGGGTACCTTGACTTTGGCTTTGCGCAGCACGGGAATAACGTTTTCCCTTTTAACTGCTGGTGCATCCAAAAGATACGGCTCTTCAACTCCGTGTTTTCGCAGCAGCCAAACAAGTTGGTCTTTACTGAAAAAATCTGGGCTTTGCGGCTTTTCAGTTTCTCCAATAGACGAAGCATTTGTCTCTATGGTTGCATCTGCTGTCGTGCTTTTTCCATAGCTGCATCCAACCGCAAATTCTATATTTTCCTCTGTTTGAGTTATAATAATGCCTTGTGAACCCCGAATCTGAATCAAAAGACATTGCCGCGATGGTTTTGTTTTTATTGAAACGTATTACATGATAAACAAGCAAGCTTAAGTCGAAATATTTTTATTTGCATATCGACAATTGTAGCGCACTGAAAAAGAGAGGAGAAAAGGCTTTGACAAATAACTTTAAACTGAACAAAAAATTTGTGACTGCGTTTGTTTTGGTTGCTCTTTTTGTATCAACTATGTTTGCAGCCCTTCCAGTTCAAGCCGTAGACCCTGACCTTCCTGAAATAGAATTGACGGTCGTTGGAGCTGACGGCACCCAAATTGTCCTAGACGAAGACGACATCGATGCCATGACCCACATTTATGGTGAAGGTGCAATGGTGAAAACAAGACCTCCCTACGGCACTAGTGGTCCATTTAATTACACTGGTGTTGGCGTTGCTGAACTCTGCGACTTGGTCGGCGGCTTAGTTAGCAAGAGCCAAATCTACGTCTACGCTGACGATGGCTACTGGGTTGACTTCACCTACGAACAAGTACACGACGGCATATTTGAGACTTGGGAGCAGACAGTACCAAATACGGAGCCAACAAACCCCCAGGACAGCTATGGCATGAACCTTATACTCGCATACTACATTGACATGGGCAGCGGTAACGAACTAATTGCAGACGGTCCATTGCGCTCAGTCCCAGTTGGTGACCCCACAGACCGCTACACTACCTCAAGCTACTGGAACAAATACGTAAACAAAGTCGCAGTTATCGGCGGAACCACTAGCTTGACCGTTGCATACGTCCCCGACACAGTGGACAGAACTGTTCCTGAAGACGCAACCATAAGCGGCGTTCTAACTGACGTAACCGCAGCAGCAGGTATCGCAGGCAAAACAATAAGCCTCTACCGTTCTGAAGGCGCAAACTGGGTACGAATCGGCCAAACTACAACCGAAGCTGACGGCAGCTACAGCTACGACTGGACACCCAACGTCCCCAACGGCTACTACCACATAAAAGCTGAATTCGCCCAAGACACCGAATACTTTGAAAGCACCGCCCAAACAGAAGCACCCATGCTCGGCGTACACGTTGTCCCCGAATACACCCTAGGCGCCCTACTAGCAATCGCAGCCTGCTTCGCAGCACTACTAGTCTACCGCAAAACCAAAACCACCGCTTAAACAGCCAACAAAAACGTTACTACTTCCCACAAGGAAGTAACGTAACCTTCTTTTCTTTCTTATCAAAAAACACGTTCCCCGTCGAAATATTTTTATGTGCACATCGCAAAGTGTGCAGTCAGAAAGGAGACGAACCAAAATGCCACACAGCTCAGGTTTATCAAAAATTCTATCCGCCTTACTAATCATAGTTGTGGCTACAGGAAGCGCAGCCGTAGCCTACACCGTATTCACAGAACCCACACCCTCCCCGCCTCCTACCCCGACCCCAACAGCTACTCCAACCCCAACACCCTCCCCGACATCCACTGCAACACCTACCCCGACCCCAACAGCTACTCCAACGCCCACACCTACTCCGACCCCAACGCCCACGCCTACAATTACTCCACCGCCTACGCCAACTGCAACCCCGACCCCGACACCCACGCCTACAGCTACACCTACGCCAACACCGACTCCCACTCCAACGGCAACCCCTACTCCAACGCCCACAGCTACCCCGACCCCAACGCCAACCCCCACTCCTACTCCCACCCCGACACCTACTCCCACCCCGACACCTACTCCCACCCCCACTCCTGCCACGCCTCCTCCACTCCCGCCTCCTACCCCGACCCCAACAGCTACTCCAACGCCCACACCTACTCCAACTCCTACACCTTCTCCTACTCCGAGTCCTGATTTAGTGGTAGTTGGTGCTGATGGGACTACTCGCGGGTTCACGTTTGCTGAGGTAGAGGCTATGGGCGCGGTTACAGGTGATGGTCAGTACGTGAATACTTTTCCAACTGCTAGAGGTCCTAACAGCTACACTGGTGTTACGCTTGCTGCGCTTTGCAACACCGTAGGTGCTCTTGGTCCCTCAAACGTAATCACAACTGTATCTGGTGACAGCTACGTTACAACTTTGACGTATGACCAAGTGGTGAACGGCAACTTGGAGACCTTCAACGAGGTGCGAGAAGACTCCCAAATTACGTCTGGGCAGACCCTGCTGTTGTCTTACAAGATTGACGGCGACTACTGGGTTTCCGATTCAGGACCACTACGGCTGGTAATCATCAACACCCCCTCAGACCGCTACAGCGACTCAACACTATGGGCTAAAAACATAGTACGCATAGAAATCAGCTAACAAACGGGCAACCAATAAAATCAGCTAACATGGCGCCTTCGGGCGTTCAACTGCACTTTTTTGGTGTGTCGTTACCTGTTTAGCTGCTTTAGAAGCTCCTGTGCATCTGCAGGCGGATAACCTGAATAATACTTGCTAAAATAGCCAAAAACCACCGTTTTTTCTTTTGCCGCCGCTTGCAGCTTATGTGCCCACTGCCCGATTTGCACTGTTTTGTCAACTTCAACCTTGCTAAGGCTGCCCGTGACGGCTTTTCGGTCGCCTTCCCATCGCACGTAAGCAAAATCCGATGTCTCTTCTTTGGTAAGGGGCATTTTGGCTGCGTCAACCCATGCTAAGGCGATGTTGTTGTCGTGTAGAATCTTGTAGACTTCGCTGGTGAGCAGGGATTTGTTTCGGATTTCGATGGCGTAGCGGCAGGTTTTTGGCAGGGCATTTAGGAAATCTGATAGCTGGCTGAAGTGTTGTTGCCTGAACATGGGTGGCAGCTGGATTAGCAGGGCTCCACGTTTTTCTTCAAGCCCCTCTGCGCGTTCAAGGAACACCTGCGTTTCTTCTTGGCAGCCTTTTAGCAGCTTCTCATGCGTTATCTTCTTGGGGAACTTGAGCGAGAACATAAAGCCGTCGGGTGTTTGCTGTTTCCAGTCAAGCACGGTCGAGGCGCGTGGTATCCGATAAAAAGTGCTGTCCACTTCAACGCTGTCAAAATGCTTTGCGTAGTATGCAAGAAACTCTTTGGATGGGAGTTTGTCGGGGTAGAAGGTGCCTTTCCAGAAGCTGTAGCTCCAGCCCATTGTGCCAACGTGCACTTTTCTGTTTAGTCTTTTGCTTTGAGCATCAACCAATTTTTATCGCCGCCCTTCTTCAACGGCACCAACACATACCGCCCCTCAAGCCGCTTCCCCTTCAACACAACCTCAATCATCTTCCTCTTCTCCCAAGCCTTCTCCTCATACGTACCCTTATCCCAAATAATCACTTTGCCTGCGCCGTATTCTCCATTTGGAATTTCCCCTTCAAAACCCGCATACTCCACAGGATGGTCTTCAGTTTCCACCGCCAAATGCTTCTCCCCCTCCTGCGGTATGCCCTTTGGAACAGCCCAACTCTTCAAAACCCCGCCGCGCTCCAACCTAAAATCATAATGCAACTTTCTAGAATGGTGTTCTTGGACAACAAAAATCCTGTTTTCACCGCTTTTACTTTGCGGGTTGCCTTCGGGTTCGCTGGTTTGCTTGAAGTCTCGTTTTGAATGGTATTCATGCAGAGGTTTAGCAGAGGCTACTTTTAGCTGGTCAGTGGTGCATTCTTCAGGTTTCTTGTCCCTTCGCAACCTTTGAAAACGCGGCATCCTCAAACGCATATCCCTTGTAACTACCTGATAAACAACTTCACATACAAACTTGGGCTCCAACCACGTAACCTCCTCAACAATATCCACCAAAAAAGGCGCAACACTCACTTTTATCTTTTGAAACTCCTCACGAAGCTCCTCCAAAAGTTTTTGCGAAAAACCTGTCCCCACCTTCCCCACATATACGGGTTTTTCATCTCCAGCTTGGTAAAGACCCAAAAGCAATGCCCCAAACGTGTTTTCCCGTGCTCCTGTTCCTTTGGTGTAACCAAAAATGACGCAGTCACAAGAACGAAGCTTTTTGATTTTAAGCCAATTGCCACTTCGTAGCCCCTCTGCGTAGACGCTAGTTTTCTTTTTCGCCATAACCCCCTCTAAGCCTTTCTCCATAACCGCATCAAAATACGCCTCGCCTTTTTCTTCCACATAATCCGCTAGCAAAACATTCTCGCTTTCCTGCAAGGTCTCTTTGAGCACCCGTTTACGCTCCATAAGCGACAAATCAACCAAAGACTCCCCATTTTTCTCCAAAACATCAAAAACAACATACACGGCGGGGCTGCGTTGAGCTTTAAACCTGATTTCTGTTTGGGCGCTGCTTTTGTTTCTTTCAAGTAACGCTTGGAAATCTACGTTGCCCTCTTTTAAGATGATGATTTCGCCGTCAAGAACCATTTGAGCGGTTTGGTTTTCAAGTTCCTGTAGCTCGGGAAATATGTCCTTGAGTTCTTTGTTGTTGCGGCTTTTTAGGCTCAACTGGGCGTCGTTGATGTAGGCGAGGGCTCGAAAGCCGTCCCATTTCACCTCGAAAACCCAGTTTTTATCAGTGAAGGGTTTGTCTGCGACTTTGGCAAGCATGGGTTTGTATGTGCGGGTCATTTCTTTTCCAGCTGTTTGAGCGTTTCCTGCAAAGCAGCCATGAGTTCCTTGACTTCTTCTTTAGGCGCTTTTTCCACCGTGACGGTTTCGCCTTTGAGTTTCTTCTCGATTAGCTCTTCTACTTTTTGCCTGTAGGTGTCCTTGTACTGGGTTATGTCAAATTCGCCTGAGAGGTCGTTTATGATTTTTTTGGCAAGTTCCAACTCGGTTTTTGAGGGCGCCTTTAGCTTTTTGAGTTCCTCGGTGCTGTGCGGGTCACCCACATCATACGCGTAGCGTAATGTGGTCAAAACCAGAGCTTCCTTGTATGCGTGTACCAGAGCAGGATACTCTTTGGTTCGCAACGTAATTTTTCCAACTGCCGCCTTGCCCATTCTACCTAGAGCTGTTAAAAGTAAACTGTATGCATCATTACTCTTATCAGGCATCAACGCATACGTTTTGTCAAAATACACGGGGTCAACGCTTAGGTAATCTACAAACTTATCCACGCGAATTCGCTTATCAGACTCAGGCTTAATTGCCTCCAACTCTTCCTTCTCAAAAATCACGTACTCGTCCTTGGCGAACTCGTATCCACGCACCACTTCCTGCCACGAAACCACCTTCCCATCTTTCGTGCAGACTCTCTCATACCGCAGCGGATGCTTATCCGTTTTATGCAGAAAATGAAAGCTTATACCTCGGTCAAAAATCATCGCATACAACTTAACAGGGATGTTAATCAAGCCAAGCGATATGCTTCCCGTCCACATCGACCTCTTGGAAATGGGCACCTGCTCCACGTAATCGTCAGGGGATTCTTTGGGTTTAGATTCAACCTGCTGATTGCTTGCAGACTTTTTCTTCAACTATTTCCCTCCAGTTTTTGCCGATTCTCAAAAATACCTTCCCAAGGGTCCTTGTTTATCTTGGGGATACTGTGAATATTAAATTCGGAGGGCTTTATGCTTTTCTTAACCTCCTTCCAGTCCAGCGGCGTAGAAACTGACGCATCATTGTTTGCACGTAAGCTGTAGGGGCATGCCATGGTTCGTCCATGCGAGTTTTGAGTATAATCCACAAAGACTTTGCCTGGTTTTTTGGTGTCCTTGAATTCCGAAACAACCACCTCCAACTCTTTGGTTAACTGCTGCCCCAAGCTATGCACAAACGCCCGCGTTTTCTTAAAATCGTATCCATTCACCACGGGAACCAAAACATGTAGCCCCTTCTTCCCCGACGTTTTGACATACGACAAAAGCCCCAAATCGTCAAGCTTCTCCTTAAGCAATAGCCCCACCTCAACCGCATCTGCAAACGCCGCAGGAGGCTCAGGGTCTAAATCAAAAAAAGCAAAATCAGGCATCTCCCGAGAATTGGCCCTAGACAGCGGCATGTGAAGTTCAACTGCAGCCAGATTCGCAAGCCAAATCAACGTATCCAAATCATTACACAAAACATAGTGAACATCACGTTTCGCCGTCTGTGAATACAACGTTGCCGTTTTCACCCAGTCAGGCTTGCCCTTTGGCGCATCTTTTTCATAAAACCCCTCCTTATCCACGCCGTTGGGATATCGGGTCAAAACAAGCGGGCGGTCAACCAAAAACGGGAGTATCTTGGGCGCAATTTTGATGTAGTATTCGATGAATTTAGCTTTGGTTATGCCCAACTTTGGAAACAGCGTTTTACTCAGATTCGAAAACTTTACCTTAGTTAGCTTCTTGGTCATTACAAAAAACCTTGACCCTAAAGTGAATACGCTGCAGCAGTTAATTATTCTTTTACTACATTGTATGTTAGCCAAACCAGCCCTTTTCCGCGTGGCTCCTGCTTGAGTAGCTTTAATTTGATGTTTTGGCTGATGCTGCCAAACATTCCGTAAGCATTTTCTCCAACGACTATGGGGTGCACAAGCAAGCTTACCTCCGAAACCAAGCCCTGCTCCAAAAGCAGATTCCCCAAAATCCTGCCAGTATCAGTCAAAACCGTCTTCGCCTCATAACTACGAGATAAAACCTCCAACGCCAACCTCAAATCCACCGAATCCCTGCCCACAACATGATAATCATAGTTTCTTTCTTCAAGAAAATTACGGTACGTCTTTGGCGTTTTTTCTGAAACCAACACAACGATGTCTCTGCAGTATTCCAGTCTGCGGCAAGTATGCAAAACCTTCTCTAAAATGCCCTTGCTGTCAATTACCGCCCAATACGCAAGCGCGGGGTCTCTTTTTGGCTTCTCAAAATCAGTTTCTTCTTCTGGTTTGATGGGGCTCCCAAACATTTCAGCTCCCGTTTTCATCGTGTTTGACCCAACCAAATGAACTTGGGGCTCATATTCTCGAGCGATTTGGTAATGCCCCGTCATATCAGGTTCAAAACCAGTCAATGAACCATCCAAACTAACTGAATTATGAATCACAACCTTTGGCAACATATGTTTCCCCGTTTCCAGTAAGATCTGCCTAACCTTTAACGGTTTAGTAACCTGAAGCGGCGACCTTAACGCAGTTTTGCTACACATAGAAATTTGATGTGCCAAAGAAAAACTGGTGCCTTGCACGTCATCTTATGTGTTTGTTGATGTACTGTCTGCAAAGAAAGCGGGGGAGGGGGGGGGTTAGAGGAATCTGCGGGGGTCAGTGTCTATGTCGACTATGGTGGCTTTGGGGGATGCGAGGGCTTTGTCGACTGCTGCTTCGAGTTGGTTGGGTTGGGTGACTTTGATTCCTGTGCCGCCTGCTAACGTGGCGTATTCGGCGAAGTTGAAGTCATGCAACTCAGTTTGGCTGCTCTTGTACCCTTCTACTTTTTGTTCTTGCATAATCATGCCCAGATGCTTGTTGTTTATGATGAAAACCTTCACGGGCAACTGGTACTTCAAAGCCGTCAAGAAATCACCCAAAACCATCGTGAAGCCGCCATCGCCTGAAACGCAAATTATCTGCCGCTCTGGATACGCAAGCGCAGCCGCCATGGCACCAGGCAAACCTGAACCCATAGATGCCAACAACCCACTCATTACCATCTTTTGCGTCTTCTTCATGGAAAAGTTCCTGCCAAACCACCAGCCATTCTCCCCCACATCCAAAGCAATCACAGCATCCGACGCGATTTTCTCGTTGAGGACTTTCATTATGTATTGGGGTCGAAGAGGCGAAAGCCTGCCGTCGGCTTCGTGCAACAGCTGGTTTTTCCATTCTTGCTTTAGCTGGGATAGCTCGTTTAGGTAATTCGTGTTCTGTTTGGGTTTTACTTTGGCGGCGAGTTTAGGCACAATCACTGCGCTGTTGCCCAGAAGTCCCACTTGGGCGGGGTATCGTCTGCCGATGTTTTTCATGTTGATGTCGATTTGCACCAGTTTTTTCTCTGGCAGATGCGTAAGGTCACTAAATGATGAACCCGCCACAACAAGCAGGTCGGATTTGCGGACGAACTCGGCAGCCGCTAACGTGCCCAAGTCTCCATGGATGCCCGCGCATAAGGGGTGGTCTTCGTCGATTACGCCTTTTGCCCTAAACGTCGTCACTATGGGCGCGGAGATTTTCTTGGCAAGGGCTAAGAGTTTGTTTCCTTGTCCTCGGGCGCCGTATCCTGCAACAATCACGGGGCGCTGCGCTTGGTCTACAAGTTGAGCGGCTTTGTCTATGAGAAATTCTTCGGCTCCAAAGGCGAGGTTTGGCATTCTGCCTTCTAAGGGTTGAATCGGCGCGTCATAGGGCAGTTTTTGTACGTCGTTGGGTATTCCGATGTTACTGACTCCGCGGTCAAGAAGCGCCGTTTTCACTGCAAGCGTGGCTAACGTGGTTGTCTGCTCGGGGCTCATCAGGGTCTTGTTGAAAACGCACATGGGCTCAAAGAAGCTGTGCTGGTCAATTTCCTGAATCGAACCCGGTCCAATGAATTGCCTAGCGACCATGCCTGATAAAACCAGCACCGGCGACTGGTCTAAGCTGGCGTCAAATAGGCCTGTAGCCAAATTTGTTGTGCCTGGTCCAGAAACCGTCAAACACGCCGCAACATTTCCCGTAAGCTTTCCATACGCTGAAGCCATAAACGCCGCAGCCTGCTCATGCCTAACCTGCAGGTACTGGACTTTAGGGTTTTTCCGTATCGCATCGACCACACCCAAAGTTGAAGTGCCTGGAACGCCAAACACGTACCGAACACCCCACTGAGAAATCTGCTCAACAAGAACATCCGAAACCGTCCGACCCGACGCAGCCTTCTGGGACGTAGGCTCTGCATCTTCGCTTAGCAGCACAAAAACGTTCGCGGGAACCCCACAAACAGGACATACCCACTCCTCAGGCAAATCCGAGAACCCAACTTTTTCTTTAGCTTCATCATAAACGTAATTACAAACCGTACAACGATACCTTGCCATCATAACACCTCAGAAAACAGTACTACCAACGTGTTTTGCTCTTATCTGCTTTTTGGAAACCCATCAACTTTGCTGCAAGCGGCGCCGTAGTTCGAGGCAATGTAAAAGTGTAAGTGCTGAGTTTGGGCTCAGAGTGTGTTGAACTGCTTAGTTAATGGCGCACCATTCTAGCGGTTCTACTCTGAAGACCCAACTCGTTTTTTCATAGACTTTCCAGCATTTAAAGTCTTGCGCATTAGCAATTAGTATTTTCACAATAGACAATTTGGCGTGTTTTTGTGGGGCTTGCTTTGAGGGGTAAACTTTTATTTTTAGGCTCTGTAGAATTAGTTTGTTTCTTTGCGAATTACTTGAAGGTGAATTATGAAGTGTCTACTGAATTGTCTGCGAAGCAGCTTAGAAGAACCTGTGACCCTCGTCTTTTGCAGTGCAAAACCACCAGTGAACTCAAACCTCTTCAGGAAATAATTGGGCAGGAGCGGGCGGTTCGTGCCTTGAAGTTTGGTTTGGGCATCAAGAATCATGGTTTTAACATTTACGTGGCTGGTTATCCTGGGACGGGGCGGACTACGGCGGTTAAGAATTTTTTGGATAAGCTTGCTCAGGCAAAGCCTGTTCCGTCGGATTGGTGTTATGTGAACAATTTTGAAGATGAATACACGCCAAAAGCTATCGAGTTGCCTTCGGGGAAAGGTAAGGTTTTCCAAAAGGACATGAAGGCGTTTATTGAAAATGCTCAGCGTGCGTTGCGTAACGCCTTTGAAAGTGAAGACTACAGCATCCGCCGTGAACAAGCCATCAAACAAGTAGAAGCCCAACGCAAAAAACTCATCGAACAACTCAACAATGAAGCCCAAAAAGAAGGCTTCGTCATCCAAAGCGGACCCATGGGTTTACTGCTCATCCCCGTAGTCAACGGCAAACCCCTAAGCCAAGAAGAAATCCTCGCGTTGTCCCCCAAAGACAAAAGCGCAATCCAAGAAAAACGCTCCAAACTTGAATCCAAACTCCGCAGCGCCATGAGGCAATTCATGGATGTAGACCGCAAAGCCCAAGAAGAAATCGACAAAGTCAACCGCGAAGTCGCCATGTACGCCATCGGAAACCTAGTCAACGCGCTCGCCGACCGCTACAAAGGCTTCTCGGACGTCGCAGATTACCTCAAAAAAGTCCAAACAGACATCCTTGACAATTTTGCCAAGTTCATACAAGACCCCAAAGAGCAACAACAAGCACAGGCTCCCCTCCAGCTGCCGTGGATGCGCGAAAACGCCCTACGCAAATACGAAGTCAACGTCATCGTAGACAACTCCCAAGAAACAGGCGCCCCCGTCGTCATGGCCTCCAACCCCACCTACCATCACCTGTTTGGACGAATCGAACGCGAAGCACAATTTGGCGCCTTGATTACCGATTTCACCATGATTCGCGGCGGCTTTTTGCACAAGGCAAACGGTGGCTACCTCATTGTTCCTGTGGAGGAGCTTTTGCGTAACAGTTTTTCGTATGAGGGTTTGAAGCGTGCCTTGCAAAGTCAGCAAATCCGCATTGAAGAACTTGAGGAACGCTACGGATTCGCGGTTACCAAGAGCCTTAAGCCCCAACCCGTCCCCTTAGACGTAAAAGTCATACTCATAGGAGACCCCATCCTGTACCAGCAACTGTACGCGTTAGACAAAGACTTTAGCGAACTCTTCAAAGTAAAAGCCGACTTCGACACCACCATGCCCCGAACCGAAGACTGCAACCAACAATACGCCGCCTTCATCTGTACACTGTGCCAAAAAGAAAACCTCAAACACCTCAACGGCTCAGGCCTAGCCAAAATCATCGAACACAGCAGCCGACTCGCAAGCGACCAAACAAAACTCTCCACCCACTTCGCCGAAGTCGCCGACATCGCACGCGAAGCAAACTATTACGCCCAACAAGAAAACGCCTCCCACATAACAGGCGAGCACGTGAAAAAAGCCGTTGAAGAAAAACTGTACCGATCCAAAATGATTCAGGAAAAACTCCAAGAAATGATTCAACGCGGCTTTTTGCTCATCGACACCAAATCCCAAAAGGTCGGGCAGGTTAACGGTTTGTCGGTTTCTTCTGCAGGCGACTTTGCGTTTGGTATGCCCTCTCGCGTGACTTCTAGCATCGGTTTGGGCAAAGAAGGCGTGGTCGATATTGAACGGGAAGCCAAGATGGGTGGTCCTATTCACACGAAAGGCGTGTTGATTTTGAGCGGTTACTTGAATGAGAAGTATGCTAAGGATAAGCCGTTGAGTTTGTCGGCGCGGCTGGTGTTTGAGCAAAACTACGGCGGCGTAGACGGCGACAGCGCTTCGAGCACCGAGTTGTACTCGTTGCTCTCTAACCTCTCTGGCGTGCCTATCAAGCAAAGTATTGCGGTTACGGGTTCGGTGAATCAGCGCGGCGAAGTGCAAGCTATCGGCGGGGTCAACGAGAAAATCGAGGGGTTCTTTGAAGTCTGCAAAGCCGAAGGGCTAACAGGCGAGCAGGGCGTCATGATTCCAGAAAGCAACGTTCAGAACCTGATGCTCAAAGAAGAAGTCGTCGAAGCCGTAGCCCAAGGCAAATTCCACATCTACGCAGTCAAAACCATCGACCAAGGCATCCAAGTCCTCACAGACAAAAAAGCCGACACCATAAACACGTTAGTCGACAAACGCCTCACAGAAATGACCCAAAAACTCTCATCACTCGCAGCATACAACCCCCAAACCCCCGCCCCCAAAGAAAAAACCCAACCTTAACCTCCCTCTCACCAATTTTCCATCCGCTACCCCTTTCTTTTTTGGGTAGCATTTGCTGCTTATTTGAGCAGTTTGGAGAAGAAGTGAATAAACCCTGTTGCCTCAACTTGTTTGTGTTGTAGTTATGTGCATAGAAGCCGCTGTGCTTGAGTGAACGATTATCCACGTTTGTACACAAAAAGGTTATATAAATTCCAGTTGCAAGGTGTAGTTTATTGTGTAGGGGTAATCGTGTATGGTCAGATATATTTTCGTGACGGGTGGGGTTCTTAGTTCTGTTGGTAAGGGTATTTTGACTAGTTCTATTGGGAAGATGCTTCAGTCTCGCGGCGTGAAGGTTACAGTTATCAAAATTGACCCTTACGTGAATGTGGATGCGGGTACTATGAACCCGTACATGCACGGCGAAGTTTTCGTCACGGATGATGGCGGCGAGACCGACTTGGATTTGGGTTGGTACGAACGCTTTCTTGACCTTAACCTCACACAGGAAAACAACCTCACCACAGGCTTAGTCTACAAATCCGTTATCGAAAAAGAGCGCCGCGGCGACTTTCTGGGGCGCTGTGTCCAGATTATTCCTCATGTAACTAACGAAATCAAGAACCGCATAAGAGCCATAGCTAAAACCTGCAACGCCGACGTAGTCCTCACCGAAGTAGGCGGCACAGTGGGTGACATTGAGGGCTTGCCTTTTCTTGAAGCCATCCGCCAAATGCGCATAGAAGAAGGCTACGACAACACGTTATACGTTCACGTGGCTTTGGTTCCGATTTTGGATGTTACCATGGAGATGAAAACCAAACCGCTTCAGCACAGCGTCAACGAACTGCGCCGCATCGGTATCCAACCCGACACCATCGTCGCAAGAAGCCCCCACATGATTGACGCTGAAGTCCTAAGAAAAATCGCGCTGTTTGGAACCATACCCGAATACGCCGTATTTTGCAGTTACAACGCCGAATCCGTCTACCAAGTACCCGTCATACTGGACAGGCAGGGCATGGGCGACTACATTTGTCATCGTTTTAATTATACGTGTGCGCGTCCTGACTTTGCGCAGTGGCAACAGTTTGTGGATGCAGTCGTGAAACCCGAGCATGAAGTTAGCATTGCTTTGGTTGGCAAGTACGCAGGTTTAACTGACAGCTACGTCAGCATGAGCGAAGCCCTACGACACGGCGGCGCAGCCTGCAAAACCAAAGTTTGCATCAACTACTTAGAATCCGAAAAATTCGAACAAAACCCGCAGTGCCTAAGCGAACTTGACAGCTACGACGGCATCTTTGTCCCCTACGGCTTTGGACCCCGCGGAACAGAAGGAAAAATCGCCGCCGTCAAATACGCAAGAGAAAACGACATACCCTTCCTTGGCATCTGCTACGGCTTCCAACTAGCAACCATAGAGTTCGCACGCAACGTCTGCGGCTTAAAAGACGCAAACAGCAGCGAAATCAACCCCGAAACCCCTCACCCCGTAATTGCTCTTATGCCTGAACAACGCGGCATAGAAAACAAGGGCGCTACCATGCGTTTAGGCGTACACGAAGTCGTCGTGGAAAAAGGCACCTTAGCCCACGGTTTGTACAAAGCTGATAAAGTGCAAGAGCGCCACCGCCACCGCTTCGAAGTCAACCTCGACTACATCGACGTTTTAACCAAAAACGGAGTAGTTTTCGGCGGCAAAAGCACCGACGGCAGACGCATGGAAATGCTCGAACTACCCGATAAATACTTCTTCTTCGCCTCACAATTCCACGGTGAATTCAAAAGCAGACCCGCCCGACCCTCACCCGAATACTACGGCTTCATCAACGCCTGCATAAACAAAAAACTCGGCAACCCCAAACCCACCTACTAACCCCACCGCTTTTTCTATGCGGTTCTTGGTTTTTGCTTGAAAAACTGTTTTGTTGTTGTTTGGTTTTGAAAAAGAAAAAGTTGGGTTGTTAACCCCATGTTTTCCCTTGTCTCTTGGAGCTGTTTAGCCCTGTTTGGTTTTGTGTACCTGAGCCATCCGTGTGAAGTGGATATTTCTGGTTTGGGCTTTTGGTTGGCTCCGTTTTGAGAACTGGGTTTATTCAGATGTGCCAGATTGTGGGTAGCAGAGTTCTTTGAGGTCAGCTAGTTTTGAGGGTATGTTGAAGATGATGTCGTCTTTGGTTAGTACGCCGAGCATTTTGCCTTCTTTGTCGATTACGGGTAGGTGCTTGATTTTCCAGTGGTTCATTAGTTTGATGGCATCGTCTACGGTGGCTTCTTCGTCTATGGTTACAAGTGGGTTGGTGTAGACCATGCGTGCGATGACTGCGTTGGGTGCTAAGTTTTGGGTGAAAAGGCGCACCAGCAGGTCATGGATTGTGATGATGCCGGTGGGTTTCTCGCTTTGAATCACCATCATGTAATTCAAGTCGTACTTGGACATGGTGTCAAGGACGTCAGCTACGCTTGTTTCGTTCTTGGCTATATGGATGTCTTTGGTCATGATGTCTTTTACTAGGACATTACTTGCCATTCAGATTCCTCAATGGCTATGAAAAATGCTCTTGTTGTTTATCAATTTTTTGTTAGTTTACTGTGCCGCGCAGTGTTTTGCTGCCTTTCACGGCGCCAAAGACACGTGTGCAACACCAAAAAACCCGCAGAACTCCTGCTTCATGCAAAACTGCTTGGGCTTCTCTTTTTCTGGTTTCCCCCTGCAGCCCTGTTATTAGCCGCCTCTTTCATGGTGCGTTGCAGTTTGCTTTTGGTTTGGTTCTGATTGGTTTGCCTTGGATTTGGATAAAGGTATAATAGCACGAACAACATCCTGTGAGCGTTTATCAACGTTTGATGCGATGCTCGATGACTGCAGCTAACAAAGTGCAAATAACAAAAAAAACCATCATACTGCCAATCCTAGGCATAGCTGCATTCCTTCTGTACGTATACTTCTTCAACGTTGACATCCTCGAAATCATAGCCACCGCCCAAACCGCCGACCCCCTCTTCTACTCTGCAGCCATACTTCTGGGGTTTGCGGAAATCTTTTTCTACGCAGTTTCTTGGCGCTCTTTGCTTGCGGCGCTTAAAGTCAAAATCTCCGTTGTGCGGTCTTTTCTGTACACATGGTATGGCATGTTCATGGACTTGGTAATCCCTGCGGAGTCCATAGCGGGAGAGGTCTGTAGGATATTTCTGGTTAACCGCGAAAAAAACGGCACACAAGGCAAAACTGTAGCTTCTGTTGTCGCCCAAAGAATCTTGGGTATGGCAATTAACGTAGCCGTTTTGATTTTGGGCATTACTTTTTTGTTTGATGTTGCAACGATTCGGTCAGACATCTTCTTTTTTGTTGTGCTCTTCACGGCTGGTATAACTGGTCTTTTGATTTTGCTGCTGCTTATTTCGTGGAAGGAACCTTGGAGCAAGAAAATAATCAACGGTGTAGTCCGCATAGCCAAGTTCGTAACACGCGGCAGATGGGAAGAAAAAATTGACAAACTGCGTGAACAGGCACTCTTCGAGGCACTTAGGTTCCATGATTCCATGAAAGAGTTTGGACGCAACCCCAAATCCCTAGTCCTGCCCACAATTTTCATGGCACTGAACTGGCTATCTAGCCTAGCTATTCCTTACTTCGTCTTCCTATCCCTGGGCTATCCTGTTTCATGGACAATTATCTTCATAACCATGTCCATAGTAGTAGCGGTTAAATCCATACCCATAGGGGTTCCTTTCGAAGTGGGATTGCCTGAAATTACCATGATGGGCATGTTCCAACTTATGGGGGTTCCTGTTCCTATAAGTGCAACGGCAACGGTGTTGACCCGTATCATTACGATGTGGATGCGTGTGGGCATCGGGTTTGGTGTCCAGCAGTGGGTAGAGCTAAAATGTGCTTTACTTAAGAAAGACGCTGCTGCTACTGCTGATGTGGAAAAAGCCTAAATCCTGCTTGAGTTTTCTTTTTGTTAGGCGCAGAGATGGAAATTGAGATTGGCGATGCTTCTGTTCAGTTTTTGGATGAGCTTTTTGCGGTGGAGAAGCAGTGTTTTGAGCAGGAAGCGTTTTCAAAAAGTCAGATAGCTTGCTTGTTGACTGATTGTGATTCGATTGGTTTGGCGGCGTGGTTTGGAGACGAGCTGGCAGGGTTTATAATTGGACGGGTTGCATTGAAACGGCGCATGCTTGTGGGGCATATTCTTACTGTTGATGTTGCGCCTGTTTTTCGTAGAAGGGGTGTTGGCAAGCAGCTTATGCAGGGGCTTGAAGAAGCGTTTGGGCGTTGCCGGGTTAGGGAAGTTCATTTGGAGGTTCGGGAGGATAATGTTGCGGCTTTGGGTTTGTATCAGGGGTTGGGTTATCGGCGTGTTGCCCGTCTTGAGAATTATTATGGTGCTGTGCATGGGTTGTATTTTAGAAAGCGCTTGCGGGTTTGACCCGCAGAATTAACTGCTACCGTCCATGTGGCTTACTTAAATATGTTGTGGCTGCTAAAACACAAACCCTTAAAAACAGTGATGCAGTTTTGGGTTCTGGGGGCAAATAGGAGATTTGTCTAATCGACAAGCTAAAGAACAAGCACTTGTAAGGACGATAGTAGTTTTAATCCGCAACACCACCTGGCGTTGTGGAAAACTAGAACGCGCAATTGTAAAGCATCTCCACAAACGTTACGAGAATTTTGGTGCACCTGAAGTCTGCATTAAAGACATGATGTGCAACTTAGAATTGTCTGCGGATAAACGTAACGAATTTCTAGATGCCCTTAAGCGTTTGGAAAAAAGGAATATAGTGAAGCTAATGTAAAAGACGCTTCGTCCTCTACAAGCCCTCTCTTTTTATTTTACCTGCTTCTTCGCCGTACCAATCCACATCTTTACAATTCTTGGGGAAATCTCTAACTTTGTGGCAATTTCCTCAGCGGACGCTTTAGCCAAATCCTCAATCGTATTAACCCCACAAGAACTCAACTGATCAGCACGTTTCTGGTTTATACCCCGTATCTTGGTAAGCTCTGTTTCTGCTGGCGCTGCGGACTCTGCGGGTTTAACGTCTTCTTTAGCTGCTGCTAGCTTTTCGGCTTGTGGTTTTATCTCTGGAGTAACAGTTGCTGGTGGCGCTGCAGGGTTCTTCATTTCGGCGGGTTGCACTTCTGGCACTGTTGGAACTGTCGGTTTGGGCGCGGCTGGTTCTGGTGCTTTGGGTTTGGGCTGTTCGGGTTCTGCTGGCATTGCGGGTTCAGGCGCTGCTGCTGGTGCTGGAGCGACGGCTTGTGTTGCGGGTTTTGGTCTCATAAGATATCCGCTGCATGCAAAAACTACTCCCAAGACGGCAGTAGAAGCAACGTACAGGAGTCTTCCGTCTGCTTCAGGAATCACAAACATCGTGACTACTGCTGCAACGAAGAAGATGACTGCTAAAGCGTACAATACATAATCTAAACGCATGGTCATACCCCCGACTCTATCTGCTAACGTACTGCTTAAATAATTTTCTCCTACTTTCTGCAGAAAAACTTTTCCTGCTGATTTTGCAACGGCGTGTTTGCCAAAATTTAGGTGGGGGGTTGTTTGATTAACCCCTTTTTCATCAAGAGTTCGGTTGATTGCCGCGCGTTTTGTATGATTGCCGCTGCTCTTTCATAGAGTTCTTGCCTGCTGGGCTTAACCCTTGCCACGCCCTGCTCAATGGATTTCAACGCGCAAGCTACGGCTTCACGGGGGAAAACCTCCCACTCTTCCATACGCGGCAAAATATCCTGCTCATGCATGCCCCTCTCCTCCGCAAACGCTGCAAGCTCCTGCGCCGCCGCTATGCACATGTCATCCGTAACAGTCTTGGCTTTAACGTCAAGTACGCCTCGGAAAATAGCGGGGAACCCCAAGCTGTTGTTAACTTGGTTGGGAAAATCGTTTCTGCCCGTTGCAATGATTCGCGCGCCTGCTTCTTGGGCTTCCCATGGCCAAATCTCGGGAATTGGGTTTGCGCAGGCGAAAACTATGGGGTTGGTTGCCATGGTTTTTATCCACTGGGGCTTGATGGTTCCTGGTCCTTGTTTGGATGCTGCAACAACTGCGTCGACGCCTTCGAAGGCTTGTGCGATGGTGCCTGTTCGGTTTTCGCCGTTTGTTATCTGGGTTAGCTCGTACTTCCACGGGTCATCTTGCTCTTTAATGTCGGTTCGGTTCCTGTGCACGATGCCTTTTGAATCCGCCATGATGATGTTTTCGGGTTTAACGCCCCACCGTTTCAAAACATACGCGGTGCGCATGTTCGCCGAACCCGAGCCGACGAGCGTAATGAGGGCTTCTTGGGGTTTTTTGCCCACAATCTTAAACGAGTTAATCAACCCCGCCAAAATCACCGTGGCAGTTCCCTGCTGGTCATCATGCCAAACAGGTACGCCAAGGCGGTCGCGGGCTTTCTCTAAAACCTCAAAACATTTGGGTTTAGCTATATCCTCAAGGTTTATGCCGCCAAACGTAGGCTCCAACAACTCGCAGGTACGCACGATTTCCTCGGGGTCTTTGGTTTTTAGGCAAATCGCAGTTGCATCCACGCCGCCCAGATACTTAAACAGCATAGCTTTGCCCTCCATAACAGGCATCGCCGCTTCAGGACCAATATCCCCCAAACCCAAAACGCGCGTACCATCCGTAACGACTGCGACGCTGTTCCAACGGTTCGTCAACTCAAACGATTTATCCACGTCAGCCTGGATTTCCCTGCACGCAGCCGCAACCCCTGGCGTGTACCATACAGAAAAATCCTCAGGACCGGTTATGGCGCATTTGGGCATAACCTGCATTTTTCCTTCGTAGAACCTGTGTAGACCTGGTGCGACCTGAGCGGGTTTTTTGGCTTTAGCTAGTAATTCCTCAACTGTTGGTTTAACATCAACCTTGTTGGCAACCATCGTAATTTCCCTTGTACGACAGCAAATGGCAGCTTTTAACCCTTAAAGGCTTCTCTTCTGTTTGCCTGCATCTTTGGTTGTTTATCCGCAGCAGAAGTCGCTGGGTATGAGTGTGATTTCGTAGAGGTTGGGCCAGTTTTTGCCTGTTACAAAGAGTCTGTTGTTTGCGGGGTCGTAGGCTATGCCGTTGGGTACTTTTTCGGGGTTTAGCCAGCTAGCGCTTTCTAGTCCTGAAATGTCAATCCAGCTCTTTACCTGCCCTGTTTCTGGGTTGATTATGGCTATTGTTTGTTGGTTCCAGATGTTGGCGTAGATTTCGCCGTTTACGTATTCGAGTTCGTTGAGATTTCGTACTGCGGTGCCATTGGCTTGTACTTGAATTTCTCCTGTGCGCTCAAACGTTTGCGGGTCTAAAAAGTACAGGTTCTCCGAGCCATCACTCATGATTAAGCGTTCCCCGTCATAGGTTAATCCCCAACCTTCTGTGGGATACGAAAAATTAGCCAGCAACGCAAACGAGTCCCTATCATACACAAAGCCCGTCTGAGAATGCCACGTCAACTGCACAATCCTGTTCCCAACAACCGCTATGCCTTCCCCAAAAAACTGGTCCGGCAGCAAAACCTCCCGGGTTATTTCTCCTGTTTCCAAATCCACCTCACGCAGCGCGGATTCACCTAAAAGTCCCGTGCCCTCAAACAAGGTGCCGCCGCTAAAAACCAGCCCCTGCGTAAAAGCGTTCTCGTCATGGGGAAAAACGTTGACAACCGTGTACGAATAGCTTACTGGGGCAGTTTCTGTTTGGTCTCCCATTATCCAGATTACCATCCCCGCTATCAAGCATGCCAGAATGACTGTTGCTGCCGCCAAAACTATGCGCTGCTTCATAACTTAACAGTAACTGCATCACCTTTAATAGGTAGCTAGCTAAAACGTCCTAAAACAGGCTCTGTTTGCCGTTTTACTTGAATGCTTGGGCAGAACTGTTTAATGGGTTAACCGCAAACCTTAAGTGCCCCTGACAATCTACTCTTGTCTGTTTAAAAGAACCATTAAGGTGTTGAAACAGTTTGGCAGTCGAAGGATTTTTCGAAAACAAAAGACAACCAGTTGAAGCAAAAGTCGGAGAGTTAACCCCCCAATCCAGAGCAGTTAACGTCACCGCAAAAGTAGTCTCCAAAAGTGAGATACGCGAAATTCCCATGGGCAGAGATGGCTCACCCCACAAAGTCTGCGACGCATTAGTCGGCGACGAAACAGGAACCGTTTACCTAACTCTATGGGACGACAACATCGAAAAAGTAACAGAAGAAGAAACCATACGCATCGAAAACGGGTACGTAACCCTCTTCAAGGGCAACATGCGCCTAAACATAGGCAAATATGGCACCCTACAAAACGCAGAAGAACCCCTAGCAGAGGAAGTTAACACAGAAAACAACGTCTCCAGCAAAACCTACGAACAAGAACGACGCCCCTTTAGACGTGGCGGCGGCGGTTTTGGTGGCCGTAGCGGCGGTTTTGGTGGCCGTAGCGGCGGCGGTGGTTTTGGCGGACGCGACCGACGTGGCGGCGGCGGTTTTAGAGACCGCAGATACTAAATCCCCGCAAACGTCCTTTTTTCCTTTTTTCACTTTTTCTCACCCTTCTTAAACCAAGACTTTCTGCAGTTATGTGCGTATAGACCCCCTACCCCTATCGTTTCTGCATACAATTAAAATTTGAATCCTGATAGGCGGCTAATATGTTGGTTGTGGGGCGTGTTTTGTTGATTTTGGATTCAGATTGTTAGGTCGTAATTGTATAATATGTGGTTGGCTGATTTTGTGTTAAGCTTTAGGCTTAAATTAAGGTGAAGGCGTGAATGGAACTTGCAGTTGAGAGACAAGGCAGCGGTGATGTAGAGGTGTATGAGAGAGCCGCTGATGCCACGCGTTTTGTTAAACAGGAGAAGGTTTTCAGCAAACAGTTGTCCACGATTGAGGAAACCTTGACGCGGTTTGGGCTTTTGAAAAACGAAATTAAAGTTTACCTGTATCTTGCGCGGTCAGGAGAGAAGAAAGCGGGTGAAATTGCTCAGTCAATATCTTTGCACCGCACAGAGACCTACCGTATATTGCGTGACTTGGAGAAGAAGGGCATAATCTGTAGCATTTTTGAAAAGCCCCTAAAGTTCACGGCGGTTCCTTTGGATAAGGCGATTGATATGCTTGTGGACGCGCAGAAGATGCGTTTGAAACTGTTGGAGAAAGAGAAGTCTCATGTTATGGAGCTTTGGAACAGCATTCCCCAAGCCAAATCTGGGGTGCTCAAAAAAGAGCTTTTCCAAATGCTTGAAGGCGAACAGCAAGTCCTCCTCAAAGCCGAAGAACTCCTAGACAAAACCCACCGCAAATTCCAAATCTTCATACCAATCGACTACATCGCAAAACTGTACTACAGCGACTTCACCGACAAATTAAAACGAAAACAAAACCGCGCCGACCTAACCGTACTAGCCGAAGACTCCCCCAAAAGCTTCTTCTTCGCAAGACAAATGCAAAAACAAAAAAACACCTGCAAATTCGTAGAAGCCCCCAACCTGCCCTGCTTCATGATATCCGACAACAAAGAACTGCTCATAGCATTTCACGAAAACAACGGCGACGACAAAAAGAAAACCAAAACCATAGCCCTCTGGACCAACTACACCGCGTTCATCTGGACCCTGCAAACGCTTTTCGAAAAACTACAGCAAGACAACACAGACACAATCGAACTCTCCCTATAACCCAAACCCTATTTTTGACCCAGTTTGTCCCAAGCAGCGGCTTCATGGTTTTCCAGTTTTTGCGGGGTTAGGTTGAGACGAGTTCTAAGATTTTTTTGACTGCGTCGATTCCTGATATGACGCCTATGATTTCGTCGTCTTTGTTTACTACGAAGAGGTGGTCTTGTTGGGTTTCCATCATGAGTTGCGCAATGTCTTCTAGGCAGATTTGGTCGTCGATGAGGGCGGGGGTGTGCATGATGGTTTCTGAGAGGCTTACGTTTTGGCGGCGCATATCCATGTATCCGAGGTCTTCGAGGTTGACTACGCCCCAGACATGTTTTTTGTCGTCTACTACGGGGAGGACTCTAAGGCGAGTGCTTTCAAAGGTTTCCAGGGCTTCTTTGACGGTTAAGCCGTAGTGTAGCGCGATTGGGTCTTTGGTCATTACGTCGCAGGCGCGGGTGCATTTTAGTTTTTCAGGAACCAATGTTTGTCCTTTGATGAAGAAGCGTTCTAACGCGAGCTCTTCAGCTCGTAGGCGTGTACGGGGTTGTAGTGGATAAAACGAGTACTTGCCTGAAACAATGTAGCTCAAACCGCTGGCAAGAAGCGCAGGTATAGCAAATATGCCCCCCAAAGTTTCCACGACGAACGCGACGGGAGTCATCATGACCTTGTGGGTTCCAGCCAGCAACGCCGCCATGCCCACTGCTATGAACATGACCGTAAAGTCTGCGCTAAAGAACATGGAAAATATGTAGCCTATGCCTGCGCCTATGACGATGGTGGGGAAGAATAGTCCGCCGCTGCCTCCAAACGTGAGTGTGGTTGAAGACACGAACGTTTTTAGCAGAACGATCATGATCAGGACAGCTAAACTAAATGATGTGCCCTCGATTAATGCGTGGACAAAATGGACGCCTATGCCTATGGTGTAAAGCGACAGGGCTCCTGACGCACTCAGGCTCAACGCGCCCAAAACAATCAACCCCTTATTCCCGATTCTTTTACGCAACTTAAACGCGACGTGTTCACACCAAGAAAACGTCTTCGTGAAAAACACGGCGTACAAACCGCAGATTAAACCCAAAACCAAAGACAAACCAATTTCATAAACAGTCAAAGGCATGTTGAAGATGATTCCAAAGAACGGTTCGCTGCCCAAAACCGCAACTGAAAGCAGATACGCGGGAACCGACGCAACCGCCGCTTCAATAAAAGTTTCCCTGTCCAAGTCGTTTTGATACGGAATTTCCAGCGCAAACAAGATACCCGTGAACGGCGTGCGAAAAGTCGCCGCCAAACCCGCAGCTGCACCTGCAATAAAGAGTCTTCGGCGAAAATCCGTTTGTATCCTGAATTTTTTAGCTAAAACTGAAGCGATGCCTCCGCCAACCAGCAAGCTGGGACCTTCGGGTCCTGCACTGCCGCCCAATCCGATGGTGAGAATGGCTGCCGTGGGTTTTACGACGGTGTCTTTTAAGCCGATGTCGCCGTTGGTTAAATGGTAAGCTTCCAAGACGGTATGAGTTCCTGAGCCTGTGGATTTAGTTTCTGCAAACTGCCTAACCAGCAAGTACGGTACCCCTATAGCAAGAAACGCCAGCGGCAGCAGGAAAAGCATGGAGTAGTCTAGTGTGCTTTCAGTGAAACTCCACAGTTGCAGGTACAACAGGTAAAACCCGATGGATATAGAAGCCGAAGCCAAACCAACTACTGCAACCAGCAGATAATACCGCAGTCCATCTTGAAACTTGCTCATTCCAGTGTCCAAACAACCACACAAACTTTATAAATCTGATGCACCGCCGCAGAACACTCATTCATCCAAAGCCCCCGCCGCAAACCCGCCCGCGCCAGACAATCAATTTTAAAAGCACACACGCCAACTATTCCTGTATGAGCGTACTAATTGATGATGTGGGCAGCTTTCCCTTACCCGATAACGTGGATAAAGAAACCTACTGTAAAGCATACAAAGCCGCAAGGGAAGCATACCGTAACGGCAAAGACCCCAACGAAGACGAATTTGTACGCCAAAATTTCTGCCAAGTTGTTTTGGACTCGTTTAGATGCAAACTTCAAAGCGGCTTGGATGTGGTGAATTATCCGCAGCATTACGATGGCATCTTGCAGGTTGGCGACGCCGTGCACAAAGCTATGGAAAACGGCAGCTTCATAGTCGCTGAAGAGGACGCGTTCTTGCCCGAAGTACGCCTAATCGAAGCCAACGCCAAAAGCCTATGCGAAGAATTTGGCAAAAAAATCCTGCTGCGCATATCATTGTTTGGTCCTATGGAGCAGTACCTCAAAGAAGTAGGAACCGTAGCCTACGCCGACGTATTAGACAACTTCGCACAGACCATACAGCGCTTCGCCAAAAACAGCGTCTTAGACAGCAAGTACGTTAAAACAGAGGCTGTCTCCATTGATGAACCCAGCTTTGGCTTCCTAAACATATCCGCCGACACCGACGACCTCTGCAATGTCTTGGAGAAAGCCTACAACTTCCAAGGCGCAACCCGCCAAATCCACCTCCACTCCTCAGTACAGCTACCCGACCTGCTGGGCATAAAAAACCTCGATGTCCTCTCCTTCGAATACGCCGCCTCACCCAAAAACATCGAAGGCATCACCAAAAAAATGATACAAAACGCCGACAAACAACTCCGAGTAGGCGTATCCCGAACCGACATAGACTCCATCACTGCCGAACTAAACGACCAAAACATAACAAACCCAGACCCAACGCAACTCGTAGACCCCCCAGACGTCATCCAAAAACGCTACCAATTCGCCAAAGAAAAATTCCAAGAAACCATGACCTACACAGGACCTGACTGCGGACTAGGCGGATGGCCAAACCAAAACGCCGCCCAACTGCTTCTAAAACAAACTGTAAAAGCCATCAAAAACTAACCTGCAAAAAACAGCAAAAAACAAAAAGAAAGAAGAGCCGCAAAGGGCTTTTGGTTGTTGTTTAGGCTGCGTGTTGGTGTTGGATGGTTATGCCGACGAGGGGTGTTGGGTGGGGGAAATGAGTTTGTGGTTCTGAACGGTATAATGGTCTGGGTGGTTCCAGTTTTATCGCGGTTAGTTTATTCATGGTATCCCTCCTTGGCAGCGGGTGTGATGGTTAGTTCGTGGAGTTGTTCTTCGCGGATGATTTTGATTTTGACTAGTTTGTCTACGACGTCTTCTTCTGCGAGTAGCCTTGGCAGGTCATAAAAGCTGGTGACTGCTTTGCCGTTAAAACCCACAATCACATCACCCATGATTAAACCTGCTTTTCGGGCGGGCGTATCAGGTGCTGCTTGGAAAACCATAACCCCTGTTTCCTGCTCAACGCCTGTTCTTTCTTGAATGTCACGGGGAACCATTACGGTATTTACCACAACGCCCAAGTAGCCTTTCCTGACTTTTTTGCCTGTAATTAGCCTGTCTGTTATGGCTTTGACCTTGTTTATGGGAACTGCTATGCCGCGGTTCCACACGTAGGCGGTGTTTATGCCGATAAGTTTGCCTTCTGCGTCTACAAGGGGACCTCCTGAGAATCCTGGGTTGAGTTTGGCGTCGGTTGCGATGACGTTTTCCATGGCGACTCCGTGGAAGCCTCTTAGGGTGCCGTTGGGGTTGGTTATGATGCCTGTGGTTGCTGTGGGTTGCTTGTGGTTGAACGGGTTGGCTAATGCAAGTACGAATTGTCCTGTGCTAAGGTTGTCTGAGTCGGCGTTTTCCATGGGCGTGAACTCTGCGTTTTCGGTTTTGAGCAGTGCCAAGTCGTTGTAGGGGTCTACGCCTACGATACGTGCCTCAAAAGTTTTTTCGCCCTGCCCAACGCGTACAGTGTTGCATCCGTGAAGCACGTGATTGCACGTTGCTATGTGGCCTTCTTTGTTAAGGACAATGCCTGTTCCTTTTGACATGCCGCCGTTAACGCTAACCACTGACTTCGAAAGCTTCTCCACAAGCTTCGCCGTCGCATCACTAATAGTCTTCAACAACTCCAAACTACTAAGTTGGCTCAATACTCTTTGCTCCTTCCAATATACTAATGACAAAAAGAGTATTTGTTGACTAAGAACACGCCAAACCCCATCACACCCCAAAAACGTGGATGATGGTTAGGAGGGCAAAAGAGAGTAATCTTGGCTGCCAAAGTAGCCGACGTGTTGTGCCATGGGCGCGGGTGCGTGGCTGCGGCTGCACAGTTTGCCTATGTGGTTCATGAGCTGGTATGTGGCGCGTAGGGCAAGGTCTTGGTTGTAGCCGCGCAAAAACTTGGCTTCAATGCTCAAAGTGTTTAACGTAACTTTCGCGTCCACCTGAACATCGCCCTCGTCGGTAACCCATTTGAGCGTGACGTCCTCGCTGCTTTGCGCCAACCCCAACCAACGAAGCAAACCAAACCATCTGCCCTGCAAATTCGAAATCAACTGCTCCACAGGCATATCCGAAGGCAAAAACGTCTGCAACAAAACCGCGCTACCGCGGCTGCTGTCAACGGGGGCCTTGAGGTTCTTGGTCAACTCCTTAGTTACTTGGTAACCACGGCTGCTCTTCTTCACAATGCCTTCTTGCTCCAAACGGCTAAGAATCCTTGACAGCGTCTCAGGATGCAAACCCAAACGCCGCTTCAAACCCTCAAACGTGAAAAACTCGAACTCCTCTTCACCCAAAAACGCCAACACATCAACATCGCGTTCGCTAAGAGACCACTCAGAAACACCCGAAAACGCGACATCTAAAAGAGGAATCGTCATAACTAACCTACTCTAAGGCACAAAAAGCCCCTATTAACATTACTCCCAAAAAAGAAGAAAACCCACGAAAAGCCCCCTTTTTAAGGGGTTGCGGCGGGGTTTAGGTTGTGTTCCCTTTTGGGAGTTATCGTTTCAGTTTGTTAGGTTCAAGCAGTTATAGTTAGCATTGAAGTTCCAGTTTACACTTCTGTTCCCGTTTAGTATGCCCAGCTGTAACGTTGTCTGGTTGGACTATTTTGTTGTCGTGGTAAAGCGTTATGTGGGTTGCTGTTTTTGGTTGGGCAGAGAAGTAACTGCGTTTAATCATCAAAAGTAACCTGAAATCACGCGCCTCTGCGATATTATGAAACAAGACAAGGGGCATCCCTGTTTCAAGAAACAGATAGCCAACTAATTGATTTAAATGCGAAAAATTCTGAGGCAAACAACACCAGAAAAGCCAGTATTTAAGAAAAACAAAAACATGTTTTGCAGCTAAAACCTTTTTATGACAAAATTTAAATGCGCTACACATGCATAGAACTGTTTGAATATTGCACGGAAAAGGAGGTATTTTTTACATCTTTTTCCTGAATTGAAGGGTGTATTACGATGATCTGGAACTATGAATGTGTAAGTTGTTATGTTTCCCCTTCCCCAGTGGAGGGCTATGAACCTGTATTTCGCGCGTACAACGGCAGCAACCATCTATACATTAGGTCACAACAAGCTCACGATGAATTACCAGAAAATTACACAAAAGAAGGACTTGCCTTCTACATATCCCCTGGACTTCTGCCAGGGCATTCACCGCTTTATACGCTATACAACCAAGAAAGCGACAACACTTTTTGTACAATAGATGAAACAGAAAAAAACCTTGCCCTCAACAACGGCTACATAGAAACACCAACCCTGGGTTTTGTGACAAACGTTCCTGGACCTGGCTTAGTGCCCTTGTATCGCCTCTATAACTCAAGCATCATAGACCACTACTACACAACAAACAGTGAAGACCTAGACTTATCCGCACCCAAGCTTAACTCAGAGCAGCTTAAAGCACTAATAACAGAAAAACTTGGGGCAATAGCATCAGACTGCAAAATAGTATTCAACGATGAGAACTATCATATCCCAACCGAAAGCTTAACTCAACGCATGGTAAACGACTTCTTGGCGCATCAACTACAACATATAAGTGCAAATCCCCTGCCTGCAAACGACTTTGTTAACCTCCTGAAAAGCCACGTCACAAAAGAAACATACCGCAACGGAAGAAAAATGCTTCCCTACCCGCTTGGGGTACTCTGGGAAAAAACAACAGGAAAAACATCAAACATCATCGCAGTCTATACGGGAAACGAAAACGACCCGTGGGGGATAAGAATCGTAGACCCTAAAAGCAAGGAGATGCACGTTCCAGACAACTTCAATAAAGATGTCGATTTAATCATCATTTAACTGAACTAAATCTCATAAGGTAATTGAGTGGCTGGCTATCATAGCAAATGCACTTAATCTTTGTTGATTGGTCTTATTCGATTGCGTATGGGTGGCTCTGATGTTTAGCACTTTGCCTACGCTGTAGCGCGTTTTTCGTTTGGGTTACAGTTGCAGCTATGGAACCAAGCCGCGTTACACGCTTGGGGTCTTAAGCGTATTTACTCGCGCCTCCAAATCCGCCTTTTCCAAATCCACACACCCACATATTAACTCACAAGAACAAAACGTTCCACCACACAAATACCCAAATCAACTCATAAACCACAAACAACACAAAACCCGCAAAACCCATAAATACACCGAACACGGAACAATTCTAACACAACATCAACGTGGGCCGGTCGTCTAGCCTGGTTAGGACATCTGCTTGACGTGCAGAAGGTCACCGGTCCGAATCCGGTCCGGCCCACCATAACGAATCAGGTATTCTTTTTTTGCACACAAGCAAGTGGTTGGTTTTCTTAGTAGCCTTGGAGGTTATTCGCTAATTGAAGTGCGAGTGCGGCGCCTTAAGGCGTATGGAATGAAATGCCAATAGAACCATGGTTGACTTGGTTTTGTCAGGGCTAATTCATTGATAAAGCATTCGGTCATATTGATGACTGTAAAGCTGTATCTTGCAATTATATGTGAGAAAAAATTCTAATCATTTAACGGAATTATCTGCTTTAAAGCAAAAAAACATGGGCGCAAAAGAGTATTTTATTCAATGTCAGAAAAAACATTTTAACAGCATAATTATCAGGCAAGCATTTTTGCTTTTGATACTTTTGACCCTAAATCATACTAAATACATCATAACAGCACACTTGACAGCACATTAAAAAACAGACCCCAAAAGGGAACCTCACACTGGTTATAGGCTGTACAATCATGAGTCGCCCGACCTTCAACTATCCGAAATAGCATGAAGGAAACAAAGAATTGAAAACTCCAGTTCCCTGGAAACGCCAACTACATTTGAAAAGGGTACAAAAATGATCAAACGAGAAAAGAACCTCGCCAAACAATCAGCCACAGTATCCAATCAACAATTGGTCAGCCACCAAAAAAGGAGGCAATATCTTGTCAGGTGAAGAAAAGCCTAAACGTTCACAACCAAATATAACACCCATAAAAAAGGTAAATGTAAATACAATCTCCACATCACGAACCGCAACCCAACCAACAACTCAACCTGCCCCAAAAACAACATCATCCTCATCGGCAGCCACTCGTTCAATACCTCAACCAACCCCAACCCTAGTCATCAATGCGCCTAGTATGCGTCGCGTTCGTAAGACCGTGGACATCCTCAATCCTGCAGACAAGCAAGAAGAAGCAATGTTTCTATCCGTACGCAAAAATTCGATTCAGCATTTCTATCTGGGAATGAAAGAGTCTGTTAAGCTTGTTGGAACCATGAAACTTGTTTTGGCGCGAATGATTCCCAGCCGTCTCTCAGGAGTTATACTCGCCAAAAACGGAGACCCCGCCCAGCGCCTTCAAATCTCCATAGACTTTGAGGATGGTAACTACTTAGCCCTTACCGACAAACAAGGGAGCTTCACCCTTTCTTTAGGGGACAAAATCCACTTTTTCCCAGAATCAAAAACATTGACATTCAAGATAAAGGGCGCAAACAAAACTCTTACCGTTGAAATTAACTCTTCCAAGATAGACGCACAAGGCACAGTAGAAAACATCACCCTCACCGAAGACATAACACCCCTGCCCGTAAGCATAATCACAAGCCTCAAAGACCTGCTTCCCCCTGAAGAACCAACCAAACCAACCCAAGAAAAAGAAGAAACCCCCACCCAACCAGGAATAACCCTAGGCGAAGAAAACAACTGCCTCATAAAATTCATGAAAGACTACACTGTTGACCGTTTCCCCTTTGGCGTGTTCTTCCGACTCGTAGAACCCAAAACCAGTGTGGTCTCAGCAGTCAGAAGAATTCCGCTAAACGGAATCAAATTCTTCTACACCACTATGTTTGAAACCGGGAAATCCTTCTCCGATGAAAACGCAACCTACATCGACCGTGTCCCCATCGAACAACCTATTAGCGTTGACGGCTTTCGTGACCAGATTATCGGTATAGACGGAGCCACTACTGTAGGTCCACAAGAAAACGTTCCCATGGCTGGAACTCTAGGGTTGGGCTATGTCGTTCGCATGTCTCAGAGCTGGACTCCTAAAGATTATACTCTGGGAAATCTTGTTTACTCCCTCCCACTCGCTCCTGGAGAGCAACAAAAAGTCGCCGTCTTCGAACGCACAGACATCGCCTCCGTCAGCGAGATGGAACGACTAGACGTCACTGAACAACAAAGGCAACTAGACATCACTGATACCTCCGCCCAAGCCATCGCCACCTCCAGTTTCAATGAGGTCTCCCGCGGAGGAAGCGAGTTTGAAACTATAGCTAGGTCGTCTTCACATAGCTCAGGTTTGCTTGGTGGATTATTTGGAGGCGGCAGCGGCGGCTCCTCCAGCTCTCAAGGTAGCTCTTACTCATGGATGGAAGGCATCAGAAACAGCTTCCAAAGTGTAGCCGAACGAACACACGCATCCGTCCAAAGGCAAGCAGCCGCCCGCCGTAGCGCCCTTCGTACCAGCATGAGAATCGCCAGCGCAGCAGAATCACAAAACGTAACCACACGGGTCATAACTAACCATAACCACACCCGCGCACTCACTCTTCAATACTGGGAAGTTCAACGTCTATACGAAGTCTCCATGGGCGTCGAAGGCGTCACCCTCGTCTGCTTAGTTCCTCTGGAAGTAGTCAGATTCCTCCCCTGCACAAACCCCCGCCAACCCCTAACCCTCACCAACGCCAACTTGGTTTCCAATAGAGAAGCCCTCCTCCAGAGGTACTCACTTATCCTCAAACATTCTGATATCCTCGCTAAGAGTCTTCCCCGTCAATACCTATACGGGCTATCCTTGCTTACCCAATTTGCCAGTGACCCAACTGCCGAAGTACAACCAGCAGGAAGTGCTGCAGAAGCAGTAATAAAAATCAGTCTCACGGGAACATTTCTCCCCTTCGAAGACATTTACGTCTCCGCGGTAACCAAACGAGGAAGCCGAATAGGTCCTGTGCGACTGGAAGGTACCCCACTAACAATTCCTGACCTCACCACAACCCAAGACGCAACAAAACTGTTCTTCACCAAAGACGCCCTCATAGGCTTCATTAGAGAAAAACGGCATGGTTCAGATAAGGTTACCTACGACGGAAGAATTGTCCTTCCACCATCAGTTGCTCGAAATGACATCGTCGGCTTTGAAGTTAGCCGAAGGTTCCGAACGTACGAATACTCCCTCATAAGTCCATCAATACAAACCTTAATGCTGTTCAAAATAGAATTATCAAAAGCAGCCACGATTCCAAATTTCCCATTATACTCTCAAACTGTACGACTAAGTCCCAGTGAACTCGAAAAAGAAATCGGGGGACCTTTGCTTTTATCCATGCAGGCAAACTTGCAGGAAATAGACTTCAAAGGAAACATTGTGCCTGCTGAGAGCTACTTACACGCTTCAGTTCTGGATATGGAACTTCCCCCGACCATGCCCATCCCCGCCCGACAACTTCCTCCTGTCCTTCGCTTCAACCAGGTGCTAGAAATTGAAAAAACGCTTCAACACGTCGTCCGCAACACCGTCGCCTACTCTAAAGCGGTATGGCTCTCACTCACTCCTGAAGAGCGAGCCATCATGCTAGAAGGCTTCACTATAGGCGTTCCCCAAGGCGGAATTACCGACGAGAGCCAAATGGTTCCCCTTCTCAACTGTGTCGAAAACCGTCTTCTCGGCTTTTACGGTAACAGCATGATCATGCCCTTCATAATCCCGCCAGCGCTAGCCGAAGAGATGCAGATTACCTCTGGTCAAATCCAAGATATGCTCACAAACTTCCATAAAAGAGCCTTCTCCCCCCCAAAAGGTCTCATTGCCCTGCCCACCAGAGGCGTATTAGCCGAAGCTGTCTTAGGCAGTTGCCCCTCGGCAGAAAAAATCGATATCACCCGCTTCTGGAACTGGCAAGACGCCCCCGTAGACACTGCCCCTGAAATCGCCCCCGTCACGGTTCCCACAACTACACCTCCACTTACCACAGGACTAAATCCGCCCAGTACCCTCACTGGCATGCCCCCCCTGATTAACAACCTAAACGCAACCGCCCCACCCACCGCAGACACCACCCTACTACAAGCCCTCACTAAAGCGGCAGCCGAACAAAAAGGATTCAGCACAGACATTACTGGAGCCTCTCTGCTTGCACCACTCATAAAGGGCTCCCAAGAGACCGCAGAAAAAGCTAGAGCAGACGCACTAAAAACCACACGCGAAACACTACAATTAGCTATGTCCACCGCAGGCAACATCATCGGCGCCTACAAAGGCAACCCAACCGCCGGCTCAGACGCCCTTCGCGCTCTTACTGGAACACCTTCAGAAAAGAAAGAAACCAAAAAAACAGACGACAAAACCAAGAAAGAAACCGAAAAATCACCCGGAAAAACCGGAAGCACAAATTCAGGAGAAAAAAACCCGTAAAGGAGAGAAAAAAACATGTCCACAGAAGATGAAACTTCAACCACAGAAACCGAAACCACGGAAGAAACCGAAAATATACCCCAACCTAACCCCGCTGAAGCCAGGCTTCTTGACGCCCTTTCCTCTATTATCGAAAACGCCAGTTCCCCTGAAATAGCTGAAGCCCAGCTGATATTGCTTCGCCGCTTAGCCCTTCAAGGAGACGTCATTAACAGCCGAATTCCCGCTCCCCTCAACATCACCGAGGTAGGCGGATACATTAACCTTCTTGACACTAAAAACCAATCAGAGATGCAAGCCCAGATGCTCGCTGGCGTCCTAGGCGTTGCAGGACCTAACCCGCCCTTCGGCTGGCTCAGCACTAAACCCAAACTCATAATGATTCCCGTAGCCAACGACCGCCCTGAATGCCCAGCCCAACCCAGCATCCCCATTCGCGTTACCATCCGCAGCGACTTTCTTCCCGATATAAACGCCGCTCTCAAAACAATCCACGACCAACACTGTACCCTGCCCCTTCTCAACACCTTCCAACCCCTACCCCCATCAACTGCCTCCCAAGAAAACATCGACCCCCTCCCTTACCTTGGACGAACACTAACCATCGTTCCCACAACCGCTCTTCGCGACCCCACTAGCGACCCCATTGCGTTAGCCAAACCCCAAGGCACTGACCAACCATATCAGCCAGTCGCCCGAGTGTTAAAACCCGAATCCAGCATCACCCCCACTGACTGGGAAGCCTACCAATGTGACCAAAACAGCTGCACCGCCAAAACCATTACAAACGCCAAATATCTCCCCCTCAACCCCATCCTCGCCAACGCAGGCTTTTACCCCCAAAACCCCGACCCGACCCCTCAAAACCAAAACAGCACCAACTGGACCACCTACACCAACATCACAGGCCTTATCCCCAAAATCACCACCTTAGGCACCGAACTCACCCTACTACATACCCCCGCAGATATCGCCCAAAGCATCTTTGCCCCCCGCCTCAACTGGACCTGGAACGGACAAGAATTCACCCCACCATGAACAGAGCGACAAAAAATAAACGCTCTTCCCTTTTTACCTAACACACGTCAATTTATGAGCGGTTATGTCGGCAGCAGCTCAAAAGAAACGGTCTGTTTTGAGATAAAAAGACCTAAACTCCTGTTTTCATCACTATGTACCTGTCTGTTCTTGCTGCTTCATTGTTCTTGTCTGCCTTTTTAATAGGTCTTGCTTGCAGATTAAATGCGTAGATTACCCAACCTTTGCCCTCAAAGCCTAATAAGAAAGCTTTTGGGTCTCTTAATCCTACTACTTCTCCTTTTTGGATTTCATCATAGCATACTCTTGGAACGCTTACAGTAAATTCTTCAAGATAATGAAACGGAGAACTAATTTGGTCATAGGGTAATTCACAGAAATTTTCGTCGAGGATATAGTGCACGTCTAAGTCTTCTGCATTTACTATTAATCCATCAAAACTATCCCATCCTCTTTTATCAAAACCATTTCGTCCTATTCCTGCAAGAATGCCTTTTTGTAACATGATTTCTTCTTTGCTCGTCCATTTTTTGTATAAATAACGTTTAAGCGTGTAACTATGAGCCTTTTGAGTCGATGTCGATAATTTATCAAGTGCGTCATTAAATGAATTAATCCAACCGCATTCAAGTGGAATGCTACTAAGATAAAAATCCAAAAAATTATACATAAACTGCCCCTCTTTCAAGTCACTCCCTATTATGATAAAAAATGTTTGATTGTCTTCACCGTACATCCCTTGTAAAATTATAGAAACTGTAGCGGTGATTTTTTTGTGGGGCTGTTCAAGAGATGCTATGAGGTTTTTAGCGCCTGAACCATATGTTATTTTCCCTTTAACCGTAATTGACCACGGTATCAATTTTGAAACTGGTGCATATGCTTCATCTCTTTTTGTCCACAGATATTCAATTTGTCGCAAAAAGCTTTTGAATCCATCAAACTCTGCAGATGTTGCTTCTGAAGTAAGATAAATCGCCGATTGTGTATTTCCAAACTCGGCTGGTGAACTATATCTAAATGTCGGTAGAAGCAAAATACTATCCCCCGACGAGATTTTCTTAGAGACGTTTATTGCACGTGATTTTGTTTTTCCTGAGGGAAACACGGTAAACTCATGCTCAAAAAACTCTGGGCTGTCCGGTTCTCGTTTTTCGTAAGTCAAATTCGTTTTTAATGTGTTCAATAAACCTATAGACCACTGAATCAAGATGATGCCCGCTTTTTTCCAGTCTTCGCGGTCAATAGGATACCTTTTTCCAATAAAACACTCATAAATATCCCCGATTTTAGTGAACTTTTTTGTTACTTCCGCATCTGTACCTTGTTCCCTATCGTGTACAAAATGATTTCGGAGTTCTTTTATCTTCTTAAGAGTATCTTCCGACCCTGCATCTAGTGGTATCCTCTTTGAGTTGCCTGAAGCTTCATGAAGAAGAATGAACAAATTTCTAATTAAAAGCTCAAAACTTTTTTCGTCTTTTGGTAAACATAGTTCATGAAGTGCGGATGTTACTTTAGTTGTTGTTTTGAAAATTTGTTTTTGCTGATACGTGCGTGCAATTTCGTTTAATTGGCAGTAAAGCTGTTTAAAGTCTTTAAAACAAGTGCTTCTGACCATAAACACTCGACCCAATAAACAATGCGTCGTGAACAGTATTTTAGCTTTGGTTATTGTAATATAAATAACAACATGTGACTCTTTTTTGATATTAGAGGTCGTAGCGGGTTAGGTCGTGTTGGTTGCCTGTGTTGGGGGTGACGAAGTAGAAGGTTAGGTCGCAGTTGTTGCAGTGGTGTTCTTGGTTTTTGTGTTTTTGGGTGTTGGTGGAGCCGCATTTGGGGCAGGGTGGGGTGTTGGGCATGGTTGTGTTCTCTGTTGTTTGGTTTGTTTGCTATGAATGGGGGTGCTTTCACCAGAGTCTGGGTCACGCCACCCAATGATAGTCATAATTTGGCTCTCTCGCTTTGATGAGATGCAGAACATGGGTTTTACGCGTGCCTTGATAGACATCCATGGTGAAAGCATACATGACTGCTTTTTGGATGCCCTTATAGTTATTGGACAGATTTTTTGTTTCTATATTTAGGCTACTGAGGCGGGTTTGCTAACTATACTGCAATTGCTTTAAAAGTGTAGACGCGCATTTTTATGTTGAATCTTTGGATGTGTATGTTATGGTTGATGATTTGATTTTGGCGACTATGCCTCTGATTCCTATGTATGATGTTGTTGATGTTTTGGGTATTGTTTATGGTTCCAGCACGCGGACTCGCGGGATAGGCGGCAGGTTTGTTTCAGGTATTCAGTCTATGACTGGCGGCAAGGGCACCGCTTATGAGGAAGAAATTGAAAAAGCGCGACGTGACGCTTTGGATGAGTTAAAGCAGCGGGCAAGGAGTATGGGTGCGAACGCGGTTTTATCTATCGATTTTGAGACCTCGGAGGTTTTGGAGGGTTTCATTTTAGTGTCGGCTTACGGAACCGCAGTAAAGTTGCAGAAAAAGATGCAATAACCTCTAAATAGCTACGCCGCAGAGTTGGTGTTGGAGACTTAGCCATGCAGCCTAATTTGAAGTTTTGCCAAAGTTGTGGCATGCCCCTAACACAGCAGGAACTGTTTGGAACCCAAGCCGACGGCTCTAAAACCCAAAAATACTGTTTGTACTGCTACAAAGACGGCAAATTCCTAATCCCAACGCTACAGTGGAGCAGATGGTAGAGATTTCTGCTAAAGGCTGGTCTGACAACGACCCAAGCGTCACTTACGAGCAGGCAAAAGCTGAAATGTCACTGATGCTGCCACGGCTAGAACGCTGGCGAAAATAACCTTATCCGTACCCGCAAACTGTGGGCAACCCTTCTTTTTTGTTTTTGCTGTTTTGTGGAAGCTGATTTTTTAGGCAGGGTTAGTTGCTGCTGTTGTTTTGTTGGTTAAGGTGTGTGCGAAAGTTTGGGCGTTTTGTAGGTCTTTGCTGTTTGGGTGTCCTTTGTTTACTCCGCCAAAGAGTTTGAAGATTTTATAGTAGTCGCTAAAGCCGCGGCAGGCGTATTCGCCGATTATGCTGTAGCTTTTGCTTTCTAGTTTTTTGCGTAGGGTTTTGTGGTAAGTGTTTTTGTAGATGCTGATTCTGCCCATGGTTGAGAAGATGAATGCTTGTTTGCCGCCTCGGGGCAGCTTATCCACAAGACTTAGCAGGCTTTGATGGTGGTTGCCAAAAAAGATGCCTGAGCCAAACCCAACTAAATCGTATTCGCCAAGGGACTCCGCGGTGGTTTCATGTGGAGCTACAACCTGCGCGTCCAGCACGTCTGCGATAGCTTTTGCAATCTTCAACGTATTTCCTTTGTACGTTGAAACACAGACGACTATAGCTTTCACGTCTTCTTTCTCCACGTTACCGTAAAACTTTGAGTAAATAAGCCTTATTCGCTAACCAGAAAGCCTCAAGATACCGTTTATGGTCAAGCGTTACGGTCTTGGCTAGACGCATCATTAATGTAAACTGTGACCAACGCAGCCAAAACAACCAATGCGCCAACAGGAAGAAGCACTCCAAACATTATATCGCCCACTTGGTCAGCAAAGACTATCATGTACACTGAAGCAATTGCAGCCACAGCCAACCAGCAACTGATAACGGCGGCAGTTTTGAAAGTCATGACCTAAAACGGATAGCCTCAACAATAAAGCTTTTACGGCAACCTGCTCCAACAACGGGTTAGCTTTAGACGATTAACCAGGTTCCGATGAATACGGCGATGATTGCGAGGGTTTTTAAGGCTATGGCGGTTTTGGTGGTTTCTTCTTTGAGTATGTGTGGCAAAAATGTGCTTAGGAACAGCATGTAGAAGAAGACGAAGAAGGGTTGTAGGCCTGTTAGCGCCGCCGCCAGCGAGACGTCAACTAGCGAGAACGCCAGCAGGGAACATGCGGTGCCTAAGATGTAAAAGCTCTCGCCCACGAGGGCAACGGCAAACGTTTTTTTCTCTAAGGCTTTAACGTTTGACGTGAATTCTTTTCGGAGCTTGCGTGAAGACGCCAGCAAAGATAGCACTCCGCAAAAGCTACCCAAAATGGCAAACGAGAACAGCGACCACACATCCAAGTAACTCAGCAAAAACTTGTCAGTTACGTTGTATGTTGCGATAAGCAACGTGAAGAGTATCATGAATTTGAATCCGCCAAACAGTTTCCCGCCTGTACCTGTTTTTCTGTAGGAAACCAGCATCGCAGACCCGACAATCAACGCGATTCCCAAGTATTTTTGAGGACCTAAAATCTCGTCCAAAAACGCCGCGGAAAAGACGGCTACGAAGACGGGGATTAGCTGGAACAGCGGAACTAACCGTGAGACTTCTTCGGCTTGTAGGGCTTTTGCGTAAAACCATAACGCCAAAAACGGCAGCGCCCCCGCAGCGAACCCAAACAGGGAATACGGAAACACAAACTGCACTGGAAACAGCAAAAAGATGGCGAGGGCAAATATGGTGTCCAAGGACAAGACGAAAAGAACCGTTGCGGCTTGGGAACTGAATTTTTTGGTTAACAAAAATTTTAGGAAGACATTGTTTAGTGCCCAGAAAGCGGGAGCCAGCAACCCAAATATTACCCAGTCCATAAAATGTACAGTACCTGCGTGCGTGTTTGTTGTAAGATTTGTTGTTGGAGTTTTTAAACGCGTCTGCTGTTTGGCTTTGAACTTTGGGTTTGTTTGCGTGTTTTGCTTTTGTTTGGGTTGTAGCCGTTTTTGGTGTGTTTGTGGATTGTGGATGGTTTTATGTGATGCTTTTTTGTTTGTGTCTGTTTGTATTCACAAATTTTTAAGTAACCATTTACGCCATTCAACGTTTAGATGGAGGTGATATAATGGCAGATATTGTTGAAACAGCAGTTGCAGCAGGCTCCTTCCAAACGTTAGTTGCAGCGGTTAAAGCAGCAGACCTAGTTGACGCCCTAAAAGGCAACGGGTACCTAACGGTTTTTGCACCCACCGACGTAGCTTTTGAAGCATTACCCAAAGGCACTGTCGACAACCTTTTGCAGGACATCCCCAAACTCAAGAGTCTTCTGTTGTATCACGTGGTTTCTGGAAAAGTCTTAGCATCAGATGTTGCCAAACTAAAAACTGCAAAGACCCTGCAAGGGCAAAACGTGAAAGTTGACGCCGCAAAATGGCACCTGCACCTGAACCCGAAAATCAACAACGCAAACATCGTCAACCCCGACATCATCGCAGACAACGGCGTAATCCACGTCATAGACCGTGTGCTTATGCCAAACCCTGAACTTAGCTGTCCCATCTGCGGCATGGGCTTTGCTGACAAAAACGAGTTGATAGACCACAAAGAAGGCGCACACCCAGCCATAGCAGCAAAATAAACACACACCACCTGTGATACACCTTTTTCTTTTTTATGCGTTAGCTTATTGTATGCCCGGCTGTTCTTGTTTTGGCATGCAAAATAGTTTGATGTGGCAACGCAATGTTTTGTCTAACGGTTTGACGGTGCTGCTTTTTCCACGGCAATCACGGTTAACGGCGCAGCTGGCGGTTACCGTTAAATGCGGTTCAAACAACGACGCTTTGGATAAGTCGGGGGCGGCTCATTTTCTTGAACACATGGTCGCTGGCGGTTCCCCTTCACGTATCCAAGCTTCCCGTGGCATAGAAAAACTCGGCGGCTTTGTAGACTTCTTTACCACCCACGACTACACCATGACTCTTTGCGATGTGCTGCCTGAACGGTTACTTGAAGCGGCAACAATTATCTCGCACTTGCTCTACGATTCAGAGTTTACACAGGAAAATTTTGAGACTGAAAAGAAGGTGATTTTGCAGGAAATTGCCGAAGCTGAGGATAGCCCTTGGGTGCAGACCGAGGAGTTGTTGGCTAAGCATCTTTTTAAGAATCATCCCGTGAGGCATCCTGTGTCTGGTTATCGGCGAACCGTGCGCAGCTTGAACCTACAAGACATCAAAGAAACCCACCGCGCCTACTACCAGCCTTCAAACGCGGTTTTGACGTTAGCAGGCAACTTTTCGCAGCCTCAACTTGAAACAGTGCTGGAAACCTTTTCGCCCAAAGGAAACAGCTTCCACACCCCAAAAAACGGCGACACCCAAGAGAAGCCGCCCCGAAAACGCTTGATCTGCAAGGAAAAAGCGGGGCTTTCCCAGACCTATTTGCGTGTGGGTGCTAGGACGGTTTCAGGTAGAGATGCGGATATACCTGCGTTAGAACTGCTTAATATGATACTGGGGGGCGGCGCGAGTTCTAGGTTGTTTGTGGAGTTGCGTGAAAAGGAAGCTTTAGCGTACAATGTGGGGTCTTGTCAAGAATGCGGTACTGATTACGGTTACTTCCATATTGACTGCGCCGTGAAAAGCAAGAACCTCGCCAAAGCCCTCAGGCTCATCGAAAAGGAACTGGAGAAGCTTCGAACCCAAACCGTCCCCGACAACGAACTCTCCAAAGCCAAAGACATGATAATCGGCGCAATCTACAGAGAAATCGACAGCCCCACAACCCTGCCCGAAACCCTAACCAGCATGGAACTCCTCTTCGAAAACAATACTGCCATAGACGACTACGTCCAAAAAATCAGGCAAACCACCGCCGACTCCCTACGCGAAACCGCCGCGAAGTACCTCCAAGACAGTAGCTGCTCCACGGTGACTCTTGCCCCTAAAACTTAGGTGTTTGGATGCGTTTTGTCTGCGTGTTTTGGGGTGGCTTTAAAAGCAAGTGCTAATAGAATTTAGTGACTATATAGTGTGAGTGTTCTTGGGTGGAATGATGTATGCAGGAGAAAATTCGGGTAGTTGTTGGGGTTGACGGGTCTGTTCAGTCTAGGCGGGCTTTGGCTGAGGCTGTGACTATTGCTCAGCGGTTTTCGGGTTTTGTAAAGGCAGTTTCAGTTTACGATAAAGGCTCAAGAGATAAAGCTAAAGACATTTTGGATAAAGCAGAAAACGCGTTGCTAATCAACGCTGGCATACACTATGAAACCCAGCCGATTTTGGGTTCGAATCCTGCAAAAGCGTTGGAGTTGCTCGCGAAACAGGAAAACTTTGACCTCATCGTGGTTGGGCGCAGAGGCATAGGCGGCGGAGTGTCCCTGCTGATGGGCAGCGTCTCAAAACAGATCGTAAGCAACGCATACTGCAACGTCCTCGTCGTAAAAAACAGGTAACACGCAATCTGTAGGGTAGCGTAAAGTATTAGCACAAGTTCTGATGTTATGCTGTTAAGGGGTGAATGATTTGTCAAGAAGGGCAAAGAAAGCTGAGGGTCTAGAACACCACAAGCAACTCCAAAGAGAAAAAGAACAAAAACGCAAAGAACGCAAACAAGTATCCCTCCCAGCAAAACACGCAAAAGGCAAGAAATAGCCACAACTGCAAGTACCTGTTTTTTCTTGTTTTCTTTTTTCTTTTTCTGTTTAGGGTTTGTATGTGCGTAGTGTTTGGCTGTTTATGGCAACTATTATGGTGCTAAGTGTCATCAGTATGGCGCCGACCGCGGGTTCTATAACAATGCCCCAGTTAACAAGTATACCCGCAGCTAAAGGAATCGCAACTATGTTGTAGCCTCCTGCCCACCACAGATTTTGAAGCATCTTCGAATAGGTCTTCTTGGAAAGCTTGGTAACTTTGGAGACATCACGCGGGTCGTTTTTCACCAGTATGATGTCGGCGCTTTCTACTGCAACGTCAGTTCCAGCACCTATGGCAATGCCCACATCCGCAGTCGCAAGAGCAGGAGCATCATTAATGCCATCCCCCACCATCGCCACTTTGTAGCCTTTTTCCTGCAACGATTTGACCTTGCTTGCTTTCTGGTCAGGCAAAACCCCCGCAAAAAACTCGTCAATACCCAACTCCCCAGCAACGCTCTGCGCCACCTTCTGTGCATCCCCAGTAATCATGTAAATCTTCACGCCGTTTTCCTTAAGGGTCTGGATAGCTTCTTTGGATTCCCCCCGTATCTTATCCGCTAACGCAAAAGCACCTGCAAGTTCGCCGTCTACTATGGTAAAGACCACGGTTTTGCCTTCTTTTTGCAGCGCCGCAACTTTTTCGTCCTCCTCCTTAAGACCCATTTCGTCTAACAGCGCAGGGCTCCCCACAACTACAGTTTTGCCTTTGACTTTTCCTTTCACGCTTTTTCCTGCAGTTGCCTCAAAACTTTTTACTTCAGGAATCTCAACGCCTTTGTCTTTCACGTAGCTGACGATAGCGTGGGCAAGGATATGTTCCGAATTTTGCTCAACTGCCGCCGTTAAAGCCAACAGCGTCTTCTCTGGAATATGAGAAACCACATCGGTTACGCCAAATTTGCCCTCTGTCAACGTGCCTGTCTTGTCAAAAACTACGGCGTCCAAGGCGCGGGTCATTTCGAAAGCCTTGCGGTCGCGAATTAAAATCCCGTTTTTCGCGGTCAAAGAAGTAGAAAGTGCGATGACAAGTGGTATGGCTAGGCCTAATGCGTGTGGGCAGGCAATGACAAGTACGGTTACGGTTCGGGTGAGGGCGAATTGGGTGTTTCCAAGTATTGCCCAGGCTATGTAGGTCAAGACGGCTACGGTTACGGCGACGTAGAAGAGAAATGCGGCTGCTCTGTTGGCTAGGTCTTGGGTTTTGGAGCGGCTTTGCTGTGCGGTCTTAACGAGGTCTACGACTTGGGCGAGGTAGGTTTCTTTGCCTGTTTTTTCAATGCGTGCTTTTAGTGAGCCTTCTTTGTTTATGGCTCCCCCGATGACTTGGTCGCCTTCTTCTTTGTGAACAGGCGCTGACTCGCCCGTAATTAACGCTTCATTGACGTAAGATTGCCCCTCTACTACCACAGCGTCTGAGGGAATTTTTTCGCCGGGGCGAATCAGAACGATGTCGCCTTTTTGCAGTTTGGATACTGAAACATCTTTTACTTCGCCGTCCTGAACTACATGTGCTACTGTGGGCATAATCTTCACCAGCTCTTCTAGAGCCCTTGACGCTCCCAGTACGCTTCGCGCCTCTATCCAATGCCCCAAAAGCATAACGTCAATCAAAGTTGCAAGTTCCCAGAAAAAATCTGAGCCTATGGCAACAAAAACTGTAGCTGCTGAATAGAAGAACGCTACTGAAATCGCCGTGGCAATAAGCGTCATCATGCCTGGCTGGCGTTTTTTAACCTCCATAACTACGCCTTGGAGGAACGGGTATCCACCGTAGAAGTAGATGGCTACTGCCAAACCCAGCAAAATATAGTCTTGGTAGGGAACTGTGAGGGTGTAGCCAAACCATGATTGAATTGTCTGTGAAAGAAGCAGAACAGGAACTGTAAGAATAAGGCTGACAAAGAACCGTTTTTTGAACATACCCGCATGCATCATATGCCCTGCACCCTGATGCTTCATACCCGAACTCATACCACCCTGTGACGAATCATGCTTCATACCCGCATGCATATCCTCATTTTCCTTTCCCCTCATTAAATTCCGCCAAACACGTAACTTTTTTCAAAAGAAGCAAACAACGCCGCTTAGGTTAACTTTAGCTCTTCAGCAGCGACGCTAAACAACAATTTTGCCTCCGCGCATCTATACTATGGGCGCCTTAACATTAATGCGTTTCCACAAAACCCCACAAACTGCCACAAAACCGGGTTATTTCTTGTCGGGTATGAACTGCATGGAGATGCTGTTTACGCAGTGCCGCGTGTTTTTCTTTGTGAAGCCCTCGCCCTTGAATACGTGTCCTAAGTGGGCGCCGCAGTTTGCGCATTGGATTTCAGTGCGTAAGCCGTCCGCGTCGGGAACCCGCTTCACCGCCATTGGGATTTCGTCGTCAAAGCTGGGCCAGCCGCATCCAGCATCAAACTTGCTCGTTGACTGATACAACTTTGCGCCACAGCGCCTGCACACATAAGTGCCTTTCTCCCAGAAATCATAAAATTTGCCCGTAAACGGCGCTTCTGTGCCCTTGTGAACTATGACAGCTTCTTCTTGAGGCGTCAACTTCTCTGTTTTAGGCTTGTCTTGCACTAAAAATTCACCCCTTAACTAATACGCGACTAAATAAAAAAACCGTTCGATAACCTTTCTGACACGTTAGCAGAAGGAGAGAAACGCTTCGGTGGGGGGGTTATTTGTTTTTGAATCGGTTTTTGTAGGCTTCGTAGTCGGGTACGCGCCGTGGGTATTCTTGATTCATTAGCGGCGAGGTTATGATGAAGTCGGCGCTGGTTCGGTCGCAGGCTACGGGTATGTTCCAGACGACGGCTACGCGCAGCAGGGCTTTGATGTCGGGGTCATGGGGCAGCGGCTCAAGGGGGTCCCAGAAGAATATGAGCAAATCTATGGTGCCTTCTGCTATGCGCGCGCCGATTTGCTGGTCGCCTCCCAATGGACCGCTTTGAAGCGAAGTGATTTTCGAGCCCAGCTCTTCCTCCAAAAGTTGACCCGTGGTTCCCGTAGCGTACAGTTCATGCTTAAGCAAAACGTCCTTGTTGAATTTCGCCCATTCACGCAGGTCCCCTTTCTTGTTATCATGTGCAATAAGCGCAATTTTCTTTTTCTGCCCCAAAGGAACTAAACGATGAGCCACAACAACTCCTCCAGATTCTACAAACAACCTTCATCAACAAGCATCTATATCACTTGCTACTATAAACTATAGATTCGCCCTCTACACGCTTTGGTCTGGCAAACCTTATCTTGTGCAAAACAATAGCTCTTGACATGATTCTACGCCGCGCTTTTTACATGCAAGAAGTCCTCACCGTCGCGCGTAACCTGCTGGGTAAAACTCTTGTGCACGAAACCCCCCACGGCACCTTAGCGGGGAAAATCGTGGAAACCGAAGCGTACCTTGGACCCGAAGACAAAGCCTCACATGCCTACAACAACAAACGCACCCCCAGAACGCAGACCCAGTTTGGCGAGAAAGGACACGCCTACATCTACTTCATCTACGGACTCTACTACTGCTTCAACGTTACCGCAGGTAACACCCCAGAAAAACCCGAATGCGTTTTCTTCCGCGCCATAGAGCCCACCCAAGGCATCGAGTTCATGAACCAGCGCCGACCCGCCGCAAAAGGCAACCCCAAAAAGCTGGCAAATGGACCCAGCAAACTATGCATGGCACTAGACCTGACCAAAAAGCAAAACGGCATCGACATGTGCCAGCCTCCCCTCTACATTCTCGACGAAGGAGAAACCGTAGCCGATGACTGTGTTGTGGCGGCGCCGCGAATCGGTGTGGATTACGCTGATGACTGGAAGCATAAGCCGTGGCGGTTCTACATCAAGGATAACCCGTATGTGTCTGTGAAAACAAAAACCGCCGATACGAAAAAAGAGTGGGGTTAAGAACTTGTTGGTGGCTGCGGGTTTTTGGTTGCCTGCTGTTTTTGGTGGTCTGTGTTTTTGTGTGTTTCAAGCTTGTTTTTTCGCCGCAGTTGCAGTCCTTCTGACAGGAATAATACGGTGGCTATGGCGTTGGTTGCCGCTAAATATATTAGGTCTATGCTGGGTAATACTCCATGTAGGAAGAACTGGCTTGCGATTATCACAAGTTCGGTGCCTACCACTCCTGAAAAAAAGAGGGAGTAGCACATCAGTCGGGGCACGAGGTTTCTGCCGATCCACAAGTGCCCACTGATGTTGACTTTTTCTTTAACTATGTATTCGCCGTATCCGTTTTTTTCCAGTAAGCCGCAGGCTTCTAGTTTTTGCAGGTGCCAGTATGCTACGCTGGGGCTGCTTAGATTGTTGGCACGCATGACTTCGCGTGGTCCTACAGGTTTGCCCTCTTTGACCGCGTAGCTGTAGACGTTAAGGGTTTTGCCCTCCAACGATTCAGTGTCTGCGTGGGTCATAGCATTCTAGCTCCTTGGCTGTATGATTACTTCGCCGTACTGATCTACTACAAACACTTTGTCTGCCATAGAAACGTTGTCGTACACGTAGCCGTCGCTGGTTTGCTCCCACTGAAACTGTATTGTGTTCTCTGCAAATGCATGGGTGTCTCTGGGTACTGTGTCGTTGATGTAGCTGGAAAGTGATGCATGGAAAATTATGTCGCCTGTTAGCTGCTCAATTTTCTCTGGGTCATAGTATCGGTTTGGAACTTCGCGGTCATCAAATAAGGCAAGTAGTCTTGACTCGTTAGGTGCCCACAGTTGGTTGAAGCCGTTGGGTGTTCCGGTCATACTGGTGATGCCGTGCATATCAAGGTCAGACGGGAAGTCACTGCTTAGCGTTTTTTGGTGTTGGTAGTAAGTTTCTGGTCCAGCAAATGTTGGGGGCCAGTCACTTGGGCGTTCTACGTCGATTCTGCCTGTTACATCGACCCATGTGCCGTTCATGTTCATGCGTGTGAAGTCATATTTGCCGTCAGCGTATTCTTCGTAGATCATGACGCCTTCCATCCAGTAGCCCGTGCTGTTCTCTTCAAAAGGTCCATGCTTGCTGAATTCTTCGTTGTTAGGTACCCATGTGATGTTGTAGTATTTGCCATCTACCCATGCGTATTCAGCATCCCATCCACGCCCGCTTCTCCAACCTGATTCTGCAGGTTTGTTGTAGTTCGGCGTTTTTGCATCGCAGGCTACAGCCATGATTTTTGCGGTTTCGTTGCTGTTGTTGGTTATGTTCACGACGGTGAAGTATGAGATACCTGTGAACCTATCAGGCATTGAACTGGGGTTTATGCTAAAGTTGGCGTAAAGTACGTCGATGCTGATGTCTGCGTAGGGTCCTTTGGGTGGTTCGGGGTATTGTCTGATGGTTGAGAAGTCGATTTTTGACATTAACAGTGGCGAAGCTGCGGTAACTCCTAGCGATATCGAAAGAATGGCGGCGATTAAGATTTTTGTTTCGTGTTGCATTTGAGTTTTCCTCAGTTACCATTTCGGGTAAGTGCCTATTAGCTCTGGTTATAGAACAAAACGTTTTAGTGGTAGAACGCAAAACCTGCCGCTCAAACAGAAAAGGCAACCCTGATAGTTGAAACAAAAAAAGAAAGAAGCGTGTTGGTTAGGTGGGTTGGACAGTTTTTTCGTCATCAGCTAAGTTGTCTTTTAACGTGTTGTAGTGCCTGTTTTTGCGAAGCAATATTATGCCCTCGGTTAGGAAGAGTCCCGCAGCGACCGCAGTGACTGGTACCAGATACAAAACCGTTAAGCTGGGCGTTCGTCCTTGGAAGAAAAACTGAATAAGCAGTATGGCAAATTCGACGGCTAGCATGCCAAAGAAAAAGAGGGAGTAGCACATCAGTCGGGGCACGAGGTTTCTGCCGATCCACAAGTGCCCACTGACGTTGGCTTTTTCTCGTACAACGTACGACCCGTATGCGTTCTTTTGTAGTAAACCAAGAGATTCTAGTTTTTGCAGTTGCCTGTATGCGGTGCTTGGGCTGCTGAGGTTGACGCCACGCATGACTTCGCGTGGTCCTACGGGTTTGCCCTCTTTGACTACGTAGGCGTACACGCAAAGGGTGGTGCCTTCGAGGACTTCAGCATCCAAGTTTGTCATCTTCTTTTAGCTCCTGTCTGCGATGAAGACTTCTATGTCCCACGGGTCAGGCTCGAACATCTGGTTTGCCTCAAGAACACCATTGTAGACAAAGTTGTCGCCTTCTGGCTGCAGTTGTATCTGCTGGATTTCTACGATAGGTACACTGGTGTCAGTCATTGTTCCGTTTATCATACTGCTTGTGTCAGTGAACCGCACTTGTCCCATCAAACTGATTTCTACGTTTCCACCTTGAAGGTACTGTACAACATCCGCATCGTAAGCAAAGACCGTGCCGCTAAGCATTATTAGCCGCGATTCATGTGGCGCCCAAACAGAGTCAAATTTGCCTTCTCCAGTGTAGATGGTGACCCTGTGCGTGTTATAGTCACCGTAGTTGTCGGTTCGGTTGGTTTCAGGAGGAATAACAGGGTTTTTCGTCGTTATTGTTGTGCTTATGGTTGTACCGTTGCCAAAGTCTTGTGTTGAGGTGCTTGTTACGTATCCTGGGTCCCAGCCTTCAGGCAAGGGTGCTTGGAAGTTATACCAAGCAGAGACGATGTTGTGCTCTGCTGAAAGTATGTTGCTAAAGACGCCTTCGCGTTCGGGCACTTCGATTCTGCCAGTTACGTCGGTCCAGGTTCCGTTGATGTACATGTAGGTGTAGGATAGGGTGCCGTTGACGTATGTATCAGAGATTTCTACGCCTTCACGCCAGTACCCCTCGTCTGGGAAAGTTGCATCGCTTTTCACAATCCAGGGAACAGACGAAGGATATGGTGGTTGCCCAGGTATGTCGGGGTGTGGAGCCGATGGAACATTGCCAGAGTTCGGTATCCATGTGACGTTGATTAATTCACCGTCCAGATACACGTACCTTTGGCTGCCCCCAAAGGTCGAAACTCCGTCTGCTGCAAGGGAACTGGTTCCTCGGGTCCAGTTTTGCGCTGCAGAGGCTTCCAAAAAGTCAAATGTCACATCTTCATCAGAGAGGTTGGTTATGTTGAGCACCATGTTGTAGTTGACGGTTGTGGGGGTCTCGTTACCGTGGTACCATTCAGGCACGGACAAGGCGGGGTCGGCGGGTTGGACGCTGAAGCTGGCGTAGGCAACGTTTGCGGTGACTTCGGGTTTAGGTCCTTCAGGCAGGTATGGGTAAGGCGCTAAGTCAAGTTCTGAAATCAGCAGAGGTGATGCGGCTGCGATTCCAACAGACATTGAAAGAAGAGCTGCTACGAGTATTTTTATTTCGGCTTTCATTTGAGTTTCCTCAATAGCCCTTTGAGCAAAAGTGCCTATTAGCTCTACTCACGGAACGCACCCGTTCCACACTGGAACACCACCCGCCCCAACCACCACGCAGCCCCAAACACAAAAGCAAACAAAGTGCAAGTTTAAAGAGGAAAACGCCCAAAGTAGTAGGTGAGGTGAAAAATGTATGGGTTGGGGTAGCGCTGGCACGCCGCCGTGGGTAGACGAAAAAGCAATCACCGCAGAAAAACGGCAAAAAGCCTTAGAAGAAGCCGAAGCAAAAATCAAAGTCCTCCAAGAAGAAAACACGGCGCTAAAACAGCAAATCGAAAAACTACAAAAACAAATACAAGAACTCAAAAAATAACCCCCACACTTTTTCCATCCGCCAAAAACACCAACCTATTAGGATGCAAATAGAGATTCTATGCAGAACCTATAGGGGGGTCTGTGTTTTGTTTGTTTTTTGTTTGTGGTGTGGGATAAATGTTATAAGTTGGCTTTGTTAGTGATGCATGTTGGGGGATTTGTGTTGAATTTGTGGAAGCTTCGTTTGTCTATGGTTGGTACTTTGGCGTTGATTATTGGTTTGTCAACGTTAGTTTTCAGTGTCGTTATGACGTTGACGGGTACTTTTAGTTTGGTTACTATGGGGATTCTTGTGGTTTCCTTTAACATTGCGCAGTGGCTGTTTTCGCCGTATCTTGTTGGGGCACTTTACAAGGCGCGTGAACTCAAGCAGAGCGAAAGCCCAAGGCTGCATGCAATTGTTAGCAACCTAAGCGAGAAAAGCCGCATCAAACCCCCCAAACTTATGATATCCCAGATTTCCCTGCCTAACGCTTTTGCTTACGGCTCGCCAATTTCAGGTAACCGCGTGGCTGTCACGCAGGGGCTGCTTAGTAATTTGAGTGAGGGCGAGGTTGAAGCCGTTTTAGGTCATGAACTGGGGCATTTGAAGCACCGCGACGTGCAGGTCATGATGGCTGTTAGCTTTTTGCCTTCGCTGTTTTATTTTCTGGGTTACTCTTTGATGCTCTCAGGCATATTCGGTGGAGGTCGCAGAAGCAGCGGAGGCGACAACGGCACTGGTGCACTGTTGGGTATTGCGTTTATGGCGTTTAGCTGGGTTTTGAACCTGTTTACTTTGTATTTGAGCAGGCTGCGCGAGTACTACGCTGACCGACACAGCGCCTCAGTCGTGCAAGACGGCGCCTCCAAACTCAGCACAGGCTTAGCGAAAATCGTCCACGCAAGCGCCCGCGTCAGCAACCCCCGCAAACAACAACAAACCCAAGACACCCTCTCCTTCCGCGCCCTGTTCATAGCCGACCCCGAACACGCAAAACAAGACTCCGCCCAACTGCACGCCTTCGAATCCGCCAGCGGCAACCAAAACCTCGTCGACGAAATCCTGTCGCGAAAACTCACCTTCACCGACAAACTCATCGAAGCCCTATCCACGCACCCAAACATAGTCAAACGCCTGCACGCCCTCAAAGAACTCAGCAACACCCCCGCTTAACCTCCAAAAACCTCCGCTGCTACGCCGCGACTGCCTGTGGGAGCTGTTTTGTTCTGTTTTTTCTTTTTTCTGTTGGCAAAACTGTTTTAAATATGAGTTGACGTGTTATTTTCCCGTAGTCTGCATTGAGTGGTGGACATTTGAATAAAACTAAGAAGATAATTGCTCAAGCCCGCAAAGAACACCGTAAGGCTCTTTTGGAAACAGAGGCGAAAACTATCTGCGCAGAATACGGCATCGCAGTCACCAAGTTTGAACTGGCAAAAACAGAAGAGCAAGCAGCCAATTACGCTGAAAAAATCGGGTTTCCCGTGGTTTTGAAAATTGTTTCTCCTGATATTGTTCACAAATCAGATGCAGGCGGCGTTAAAGTTAACCTTAAAACCCCGCAAGAAGTCAAAGCTGCCTACAAAACGATTCTAGATAACGCCAAAAAATACAAGGCAGACGCCCAAATCGTAGGCATCCTGATTCAGGAAATGGCTCCCCAATCCACCGAAATCATAATCGGCGCAATCAAAGACCCAACGTTTGGTCAGACTCTTATGTTTGGGTTAGGCGGCATTTTCGTTGAAATGCTTAAGGACGTTACGTTCAAAGTTGCGCCCCTCTCTGAACGTGATGCTTTAGACATGATATCCGAGCTCAAAGCGTATCCGCTGCTCAAAGGCTTCCGCGGCTCATCCCCCGCAGACGTCAACGCCATCACAGAAATCCTGCTAAACACCTCCAAACTAGTCATGGCACACCCCGAAATCAAAGAACTCGACCTCAACCCCGTCATGGCATACGAAAAAGGCGCAAAAACCGTAGACGCACGCATAATCCTCGAATAACCCCCAAACACAACAAGAGCGTATCCACGCCCTTTTTTGGCAACCAAGCTACCAGCGGTTATAATGCACCATTTCAGAAACGGGCTTTCTGTCCGTGATGGCGCCTTTTTCTTCGGCGGGGTAACCCACAGGCGTCATGGCGACCACTTTGATGTTGCTTGGGATTCCCAGAATTTCCTTGGTTTTTTCTTCGTCAAACGCGCACACCCAGCATGTTCCTAAGCCTTGGGCAGTGGCGGTTAGCACTAAGCTTTGAAGCGCGATGGCGGCGTCGATTTTCCAGATTTCTTCGTTGTCTTTTTTTTGCCACGCTTTTTGGGGATCTGCGCATGCGACTATGATTAGGGGCGCGGTGAAAAACCAGTTTTTCGGGTATGCTTGTTGCATGCGTTGTTTTGCTTCGGGGGCTTGGATTACTATGAACTCGCAGGGTTGACGGTTTACCGCTGACGGGGAGAGCCTAGCTGCTTCAAGTAGCTTTTGCAGTTGCTCTTCTTCCACGGGTTTGTCTTGGTAGCTTCTTATGCTACGACGAGCCTGTACTGCCTCAAAAACATCCAACTACAGCACCACCTTTCACTTGCGCACACGCCCAAATATGTTTTTTCCGCAGCCGCCAACGGTTACTTGCGGGGCGCAATTGTTTCAACTACCCTTAGGAGTTGGTATCCAAAAAGCACAGCTGCAAAATAGGTGGGCCACAAAATCACGGGCCAGTTCATGGGGGCGTAATCCCAAAGGTTGGTGGATACAGCAAACAGCTCCATGGAGATTAGGGCGCACATTCCAAAGACGCCTAAGACGATTTGTTGGATTGCTTCTTTTTGGAAGTGTTTTCTTCGTATTACTACTATTGTCAGCCAGCCTAGTAAGAACCCTGCGAAAAGTACGTACCAACTTGCGCTGAACTGAAACGCGAAATCCATGTCTGACTCATACAGGTCATCTCTTAAAAACGTAGCCGCCTAAACCTGCTCTTTTGTGTGTGTAATAGTGTATTATTGAGCACAAAATCAAATAAGCCTCTTTTGGCGTACTAATTTCATATTCTAAATTCATAAAACCAAAAAACGTGGGCAACCAAGAGGAATCAAGTGAAGAGGTTAAAAGTGTATGGGAAAAATCCGACTCCAGGTCACCATAAGGGACGACATAGTTCGTTGGATGGACAAAAACGTTGAATCCCGCAAGTTCGCGTCGCGTAGCCACGCCATCGAATACTCGGTTATGCAGATGATAAAACAAGAAAAAACCTTGTCGACTTAAACGTAGCCAACCCTGGTGCCGTTAAACCCGTTTCTTGTTTTTTCAGTGGGAGCAATGCTTAGCTGGCTGGTTATGGCTCCGCTGTTTCACAAGCTTTTTCAAATTCTTCGGGCGACATGATATCCGCGTTAGCAAGTCTTTGACAAAAACTATCCCGCGCACAAGGTTCACTAATATACGAACGATAAACCGCCGTAAGAAGATAAACCGCCATACCCAAAGACATCGGCTTTTTAGCCATCGCCTCTAACTCTTTGGAAACCAAAACTAAATCATCATAAACTGCATCAGGCAAACTAACCGTTTTAACCATAACCAACACTTCCTATACCTAACAGTTAGGCTGTAGAAGCTTAAACGGTTTACTGGGTCTACAAAGATGCAAAGAAGAAAAGAAAAAGAGGTTAGTTTTTGTTCTCGCCGTTTTTGTATAGGCGAGAGACGTTTTTGCGGTTTTTGAACACGAGCAGGGCGGCAAAGCAAATGGCAACTGATGCCAATCCGCCAAAGTAGTATTCGGGAACCACCAGTAAGTGACCGCTGTTTCCTACAGTGCCCGTGGCTGCTGTGCTTGCTTTGTAACACGAATCACCCATGAATTCTGCTTTCATCGCGTACAAGCCGTTTTCTATCTCTTCAGGCACATCACAAACAAACAGGTACACACCGTCAGGACCTGTCTGGAACCCCCCAATTTTAATCCACTCAGCGCCGTCAAAGTAGCTAATTATTACGGTTTTGCTTGGGACGGGTGCGCCGTTGCTGGTTAGTTTGCCTGTTATGTTCGTGGTGTTGGAGCCTGTTTTGTCTACTGTTTCGGGGTTGCAGTAAATTGTTAGTTCTGTGGGTGCTAAGGTGCCTGGTTTGAAGGTGGCGGTTATGGTTCCGGAGCCTTTGATGGTTGCTGTGGTGCTGGTTGATGTTTTGTCGTCTACGTGTATGTTGCCTTTGGTTTTCCACTCTTTGAAAACGTAGCCGTCGTTGGCAGTAGCCATGATTGGGATTTGTGCTCCATCTTCGTACATGCCTGTCTCTGAGGGCGTGACTACGCCGCCTCCAACTGGGCTTGCAGCAAAGCTTACTTCATACTTGCTCACAGTAGCCGTGGCGTATTGCGCAGTGATTGTGCCTGGGAATTTGACTTTGAAGCTGTTGCCTTGCAGGTTTTGGTCCATTCCTTGGGTGGCACTCCAGAGGTAGGAGGTTTCAGGCGCTGAGGACGACGCGATGGGGCTTTCAAAGCGGTAGGATAGGTAGCTGCCGCTGTTAATCCAGCCTGTGGTGTAGGGCAACTGTGAACCCCGTACTTTTTGGTCGTTTACAGTAACTACGGGGCTGGAGGTGTCTTTCTTTACCTGGTTTGATGTGTCAAAGTGGACTTTTACTTGGTGCGTGTATGTCCAAACGTAAGTGTCAGAGCCGCCCCATTTGGGTGCAGTGCCGCTCCATACTACATCGCTTGAGTACCAACGCTCAGATTTTGAAGCATCCAACACGTTACCTGGCTCAACCGACCATTCAGTACTGCCCCACATCATCAACGTGTGCGGCTCAGAACTAAGCGTATACGTCCGGGACCGCAACAACAAATCACAATAATGCAGCGTAGGCGGATTAGGATCTCCCCCACCCACCACATCATAACTGACAGTCAAATTATACGTCAAAGACGCCTGACCCTGAGGCACCAAAGACATCATCATGAAACCCGCTAAAACCGCGGTCATAATTATCAGGAGCTTGGATTTTTTCATCATACTTCATCCCTTTCTGGATTCATGTTTATGCATACACAAGATAGTCTCCTTTTATAGCAAAACTCTCACAACCCCAATATATCAAAAACCGGCATGTACGCCCCTGGCAACATGCAAATCCGCTTCTCTCCAAGGCTTTCTTGCTGCCTGAATTTCAAAAACGCCCTGCACTGGGCTACAGTAAAATCTGATGCGTGGCTGCACAGTTATTTGGTGAGGTTTTTTTGGTGGAAGGCTTTTTGGATGGTTCGTGCGGATAGGTTGTGTTTGTGGGCGGTTTTTCGCAGTGAAGTTAGTAGGCGCAGGTAGTTTTGGGTGGTGAACAGGTTTTGGGGTGGGTTGCCTAGGAGGGCTTGCCAGGCTGGGGCGTCGAAGATGCCGTAGTTTTGGGGGTCAAAAAAGGTTAGTATGACACTTGCCATTACGGGGCTTACTCCATCAAGGGTGGTGAGGCTGTTTATGCGGTAGGCGTCTTGGGTGCCCACAACGTTAAAGACCTGACCCGTGATGCGGGCAACTTCTGCTTCGTCATTTTTGGCTACTGCCTCCAAAACCCGCTGCTTCTTTGAATTTTCCCCAAGTTTCCACTCCACCACCTGCACCAAGTCTTCCCGCGTCAACGCCTTGTTCTTGCGAAACTTTGCACCCAACGCCTGCTCCTTTTGCACCAGCCACCCATTAGCCTTATCATACTTCCTACTCCACTTCAAAAGCTCCGCCTTATCAACCATCAAGCCTCACCAAACACACAAACTGCTATACCTTGCAGCCTTCAAACCAAAAAGGTTTCCCCCAAAACCCACAAAACACAACCCCCCATTCTGCCCAAACTCTATCTTTGCGCGCATGTTTTGATGTAGCCTGTTTGTGCATGTTGGGTTTGTTTTGGTTTAGTATGTATTAACATCAAATCAGAAACACAAAGTTTTTGTGTCAGTTATTCCCACAATGCACTTTGGATGAGGCTTCTAGTGAGAGGAGAACTGTGAGTGGAAAAATTTATCTATACCATTTAAAAGCCGTGCAGGACGCATCGTCTATGGGCTTTTCGGCTTTGGATACGTGTCTGTTTTCGGAACATTGGTTTTATGCAAAAACGAGTCTCCAGTATGTAGAGAGCGTATGCAAACAAGGGTGGTTGAAATGTTGAGAAAAAAGTTTAGTTCCACATTATTGATTATATTCTTGGGGGCAGCGGTGCTTTTGTTGCCCACAATCTCTCAAGTAGCGGCAATACCCGCAGCCACCACCATAAAATTCGCGGCAAACGGGTTAGACACCTTTAGCGGCGGAACCGTATTCACCATAGACGGCACTATACAAGTTGACTATTGGGATTTATCCTGGCGCACTTTCCAATGGACAGCAGGCAGCACCCACACTATAGCGGCATCTACCCCACTTACGGGCTGGGATAGCACCGTCTACAGTTTTGATAGCTGGACTAACGGCAACGGCCTAACCAGCGCAGTAGGCATTTTCACTGTTCCAAACGAAGACACAACCGTGACCGCCAATTACGGTCCTGCAACGGTTGAGGTTAACTTTGCTGCAAGCGGACTTGACACATTCCCCGGAGGCGTTGTGCTCACCGTTGATGGCTTAGGCTACAACTATCACGATTTGCCTTCAACTCATTTCATCTGGGAAAAAGGTTCCACCCACACAATAGCGGCATCTACGCCTCTTACTGGCTGGGATGAAGCAATTTACACTTTCGCGGGTTGGACTAACGGCAACGGCTTAACTGGCGCTACAGGCACATTTACCGTTCCCAATGAAGACACGACCGTAACGGTGCACTATGAAGTTGCAACGGTGCAAATCGACTTTGCCACGAGCGTGCTAGACACCTTCACGGGCGGCGTTGTACTAACGATTGATGGCTTAGGCTACGACTACTACGATTTGCCCTCAACTCATTTCATCTGGGAAAAAGGCTCCACCCACACAATAGCAGTCTCAACACCCCTCACGGGTTGGGATAGCACTGTTTACAGTTTTGATAGCTGGACTAACGGCAACGGTCTAACAGGAACCTCTGGAACCTACACCACACCAAACTTCAACACCACCGTAACAGCAAACTACAAAAACACAACCACAACAGAACCCAAAAGCACCTCCATCACAATCAACTGCGCTCCCCAAACCGTAAACACAAATCTAACCAACACCACAACCCTCACAGGCACCCTAACCCACGACAGCACCGGCATACCTGACAAAACCATCCTGCTTAGCTACTCTGACGGCGGAGCATGGACCCCCATAGCCACAACCACAACACAAAGCGACGGCTCCTACACCCACAACTGGCAAGTCCCCTCAACAATAGCTAACGGCTACTACGTCATAAAAGCAGAATTCACAGGCGACGAAACATACACAGCCAGCACGGCAATAACGGGAACCACAGGCAACGGCGCAGACCTGCTCGTAGTCCCAGAGTACACATGGGGTGGCTTAGCAGCACTACTAACATGCTTAGCAGCACTACTGCTCTTCAAAAAACGCGACAGCCTCCTACACCACTAAAACCAAAAAACAACCCCCCATTGCCCGCAACACCCCAACCCCTCTTTCCCTATTTCCCAAAAAATATTCTTGCAGATTTATTTTAAAACATAAAATTGGCGCCAAATTTTGTTTTTTGTTTGTGTTTTACTGGTCATTTTTGTGGTTTTTGCCATGTTTTGTTTCTTGCTTGTGAGATTGGCGTGGTTTATGTGAATTCTGGCTATTGCCTGTGTGGTTTTTGCTTGGTTCATGGTTGGCTTCTCCATGATAATATGACGATAACCTTATAGATGCACTTTGAATTATTCAAACCAGATTTCACCTAAGAGAAAGGAGAAGAAACAAGTGAACAAACTGAACAAAAAAACCCTATTTTTGCTTACCGCCGTTTTTTCTTTGGCCATATTTTTTTCCTGCATAACGCCTACTGCTAACGCAACAACCTGGACCGCAGAAACCGTAGACCCCATACGCTACACCTCCCAAACACAAACCTCCATAGCCATAGACTCCAACGACAATCCCCACATAGTCTACCGCGACTACAACAACGGCGACCTAAAATATGCCCACTGGAACGGCACCACATGGGACATAGAAACTGTTGACTCTACAGGGCAATACGCAAATGACTGCGTAATAGCTCTAGATCCAGATGATAATCCCCACATTGTATACGACGCCGATAGTGGTGGAATTTTGAAGTACGCTTACTGGAACGGCACCCTTTGGAACCTTGATGAAATAGATGCCGACCCCTACATTAGATACGATTCTTATGATATGGCTGTTGATGCAGAAGGCAATCCGCATATAAGCTGCTATTGTTCCGCGTATGTTTTTCCACCTGGAATAACTGAGTATGAACTTAGATATGCAACCAAATCTAATTCAACGTGGGTCATCCAAACTGTTGATTCCGCAGGTACCGTTGGACAATACACTTCCATAGCCGTTGATTCACTGGGTAACCCCCATGTTAGCTATTACGATGTCACCCATAGCAACTTGAAATATGCCCGTTTTGATGGAGCAACTTGGCATTTAGAGACGGTAGGGTCACCATTGGGAACCGTGGGACAGTACACATCTTTAGCCTTAGACTCAACAGATAACCCCCATGTTGCCTATTATAGCTACCAAGAAGCAGCACAGAAATATGCATACTGGAATGGCTCTGTTTGGGTTACTGAAACAATAGGCTTGGGAATGAGTTCTGGAAGCATATGTGATATCAAAATCGCTTCTGATGGTAACCCTCATGTAGTATACTACAATAACTCTGCATACAACGGGCTTTCTTATGCACACCGAAACAATACCCGTTGGGCTGTGCAAACCCTAAATTTGGGCAGTCATGTATATTCAACTTCCATATCCTTTGAACTAGACTCAAGCGATATTCCCCATATAAGCTACATGAACAACGACTTCTTCATAAAGTATGCAACTACAACTGCAACTCCTTCACCAGATGAGGTTTTCGCCGTGACTTTTAGCCAAATGGGCGTAAATCCTGACTTTAACGGGTCTGTCTTAGCTGTTGATTGGGTGAATTATACCTTGGCGGATTTGCCAGTAACCCTTAACTGGACTGTAGGTAGTAGCCACAATTATGAATACTATCCAAATCTTGGCATAGATTCAGGTTCACGTTACTCTTGGTTCAGAACTTCAGGCATGTCAACACAGAGAAGTGGAACTTATACTCCTTTTGAAGCGGGAAACGACAGCATCTTGGCATCTTACGGCAAACAATACTACGTTACACTTGATAACGGTGGATACGGAACAACTAGTGGTGACGGCTGGTACAATGAAGGCGATACAGCGAACATATACATGATTACTCCAGTAGTTCAAGAAAACGAGTATGTTCGACACTCTTTTGCAGGTTGGATCGGCTCAGGCCCCGGCGCATACACAGGACCCGACTACTTTACTTCAATTACGGTTTATGGCCCCATAACTGAAACAGCTCAATGGAAAACTCAGTACAAGGTAATCTTCGATACTTCAGGTTTCGATTCTTCTGTTGCAGCCACCGACTTAATCGTTTCATATGTGCCTTCTAGAAGTAACTACACAAGCTATACCCTAAACATAGATATGCCCTGCGAAAGCTGGTTTGATAGTGGCGCCCCAATTAACTACATCTATCAAGACACTGTTTCAAGCACAACTTCAGGCAAACGATTCGAGTTAGATTTGTCTGTTCCTTCTTCTGTGTCTTCCTTAACGGGGCCAATGACAATAGTTGGATACTACAGACCGCAGTATCAGGTGACTTTTTCGGTGTCGCCGTCTGTTGGGGGAGCGATTTCTCCTGTGGGGTATAATTCGTGGCGGGATGCTGGGTCTTTGTTGGTGAATGCTACGGTTAATTTGGGTTATGAATTTGGTTACTGGAGTGTTCTAGGTGATGCTGAAGTGCTTGACTTGGCGGATAATTACACTGCAATTATACGTGGTCCATGCTGGATAACCGCGAATTTTGAAGAGAACTCTTCAGCTTGCCCTCTTGCCACCAAAGACGTAACCATAACCTCTAACCCCTCTGGAGACGGCTTCATCAAAGTAGACGGCGAAACCATAACCACGCCGCGCACTTTCACGTGGAACCTAAACAGCAACCACATCATAGAAGCTCTAAGCCCCGTAAACGTCTCTGACACAACCTACCTCTACACCAACTGGAGCAACAACAACACACAAATACACCAAATAACCATCTCCCAACAAACCGAAGACACCATAACCGCAACCTACCAAATCCAAACCCCCTTCGCCGTCCCAGAATACACCCTAGGCGCACTGCTTGCCCTCGCAGCCTGCTTCGCCGCACTAGCCACCTACAAACACCACAAAAACCACAACAAAACCTAACCCCCACTCTCCTTTCTCCTTTTTCTTGCTAACCCCACATTTTGCCCCGTCCCACCAAACGCCGCAAAAAATAGCCGCTGCCACACTTGACCTTAACCGTGGACAACAAAAAACACGCACAACAAGCAGGCTCACCAACCTATTTGGATGCAAATATTAATTGTATGCAGAAAGGGGGGAGGGGGTAGGTCAGAAAAGCTTGCCTTGAGGTTTTGTTTTTGGGTTATTTTCGGATGTGTCCTCTGCCGAGTATGAAGTATTTGGTGGTGGTTAGGTGTTGGGTGCTCATGGGTCCGCGTGCGTGGAGTTTTTGGGTGGATATGCCGATTTCTGCGCCTAGTCCGAATTGGTTGCCGTCGGTGAATCGTGTGCTGGAGTTCCAGTAGACGGCGGCGGAGTCGACTTGTTTGATGAATTTGAGGGCTTTGTCGAAGTCTGTGGTTAGGATGCTTTCGCTGTGTTTGCTGCTGTACTTGTTGATGTGCGTTATAGCTTCGTCTAAGCCTGATACGACTTTTATGGCGATTATCAAGTCTAAGAATTCGGTGCCCCAATCCTCTTCTGTTGCGGGCTTTATGTCTGGGACGATTTTTTGGGTTTGCTCGTCCCCGCGCACTTCCACGCCGTTTTCCCGTAGTGCCGCAACTGCTTTGGGCAAGAACTCTGCTGCGATGGCTTGGTCTACAAGGAGTTTTTCAACTGCGTTGCAGGTTCCGGGGCGTTGGCATTTGGCGTTTATCAGGATGGGTACGGCTTCTTCTTGGTTGGCGTCTTGTGTGACGTAGAGGTGGCAGTTGCCTGTGCCTGTTTCGATGACAGGTATATGCGAGGTTTCGACGACGGTTTTGATGAGGTTGGCGCCGCCTCGGGGGATTAGCACGTCAATGTACTGGCGCATCTTCATAAGTTCAGTTGCGGCTGCGCGGTCAGGCGAAGCAACCACTTGTATAGCGTCTGCAGGCACACCCGTATCCGCCAAGGCTTCACGCAGCACCGTTCCGATGGCAACGTTACTGTTCAACGCATCTGAGCCACCACGCAAAACCACCGCGTTCCCGCTCTTAATGCAAATGCCCGAAGCATCAGAGGTCACGTCAGGCCTAGACTCATAAATGACGCCCACCACGCCCATGGGAACACGCAGCTGCCCAATGATTAAGCCGTTGGGTCGCGTCCACGTTTTTTCGATGGCTCCAACGGGTTCAGGCATAGCGGCGACTTCACGCAGGCACTTTGCCATATTCGCGACTTTTTTCTGGTCCAGCGCCAAGCGGTCAAGCAACGCCGCTTTTAGACCTTTTTCCTGTGCGGCTTTTGCGTCTAGCTGGTTTGCCTCTAAAATCTTGCTGGCGTTAGCTTCTAGGGCGTCTGCCATTTTACACAGGGCGTTGTTTTTGGTTTGCTCGGAGAGTTTTGCTACCTCGTAGGAGGCGGCGCGTGCTTTTTGGCAAATCTCAAGTACGGTGCTCATTTTTCTTCCTCAATAAAATGTATACTGTGATGCTCTATGATGTCTTTTGGGCAGTCAGACCCAAGTTTTTGCTGTACCTCTTTTACTTTTAACCCTTTAATTAGGTTTAATTCGGTGCTGTCGTAGTTAGGGTTTCCCTTGGCGAACTCTGTTCCTTGCTCATCCACTAAACTCACCACGTCACAGGCACTAAACTGCCCCACCACTTTGGTTACGCCCACGGGCAGCAACCCTGAACCCTCCAGCAACGCCTGTTTAGCGCCCTCGTTCACGTAAATCTGTCCCTTAACCGCTGCGCAGTACGCAATCCAACGCTTCAACGCCTTCATGGGACGACTCGGCTTAAAATACGTCCCCACTTCTTTGCCAGCCAACGCGTCAAGAAGCACGTTTTGTTTGTGGCAGTTAGCGATGATTACGGGTATGCCGCAGGTGGTGGCGATTTCGGCTGCTCTTATTTTGCTTTGGATGCCGCCTCTGCCCCTTTTGTTTTTGCCCTCCAAAGATTTTTTGAGTTTTTCGGTGATGGATTCTACGTTGCGGATCATGACGGCGTCGGGGTTGGCGGGGTCGGTGGTGTATAAGCCGTCAACGTCGGAGAGGATAACTACGAGTTCTGCTCCTATGGCTCCTGCAACCAGCACGCTTAGGATGTCGTTGTCGCTAAAATTCACTTGGTAGCCCTCGTTTACGGGCATGAGTTCGTCTACGCTGGTTACGTCGTTTTCGTTAATTATTGGAACCACGCCCAAGTCCAGCAGCATTTCTAGCACGTCGCAGGTGTGCACGTATGAAGCGCGGTTAGACAAATCCTCTGCCGTAAGCAAAATTTGCGCCACCCTTAACCCGTGTTTGCGGAAGAGTTCGCGGTATTTCTCCATCAAAACGCCCTGCCCCGCCGCTGCAGCCGCCTGCTGAAACACAATATCGCGGGGCTTCCCAGACGTGCCCAACTCCGAAACGCCAGCAGCCACCGCACCAGACGTCACAAACACCACGCGGTAATCATCTTTAACCGCCGCAGCGATTTGCTCAGACAACCTGCCCATTTCATTTTCATCCAACGTGCCCTCCACCGTGGTTATGCTGCTAGTCCCAACCTTCACCACAACCAATCTCTGACCCATAACAACCCTCAACCAATAATACAACTGGGATACAGCATTTCTCACTTAAAAATCCAACCCCAAACCCCAACACCCAAAAAACCGCCGTAAACACCTGGCAATCTGTTCAGTTCAAGCTACCTCTCCTCCCTGCACCAGACAGCAGTTTCTTGGATAGCTTAAAAGGAAAAGAACGCAAAACAGGAGTTTAGACAAAAAGGAGCACAGAAAAAATGTCTCAAACTCTCATCGTAAAAAACCCTCAAACCCAGCAAACAACGCAAACGCAGCGTCGGTTGTCGACAGGTATGCGCAGCCTAAACGATTTGTTCCCAGGGTTTGCTATAGGTGACTTTGCAGTCGTGTATGGTTCATCTGCAGTTTCTGTGGCTTCTTTTGCTTCAATACTGTGTGTACGTGCCCAGTTACCCACGCAGCTTGGAGGCTTAAACAGCAACGTAGTCTTCATAGACGCAGCCAATGCCTTCAACCAAAACCAAATCAGCCGCCGCGCACAACTCAGCCACCTCAACCCAAAAAAAGCTCTATCCAAAATCGTCCTATCCAAAGCCATTGACGCCTATCACCTAACCCAAACCATAATGGAACACCTGCACACCATGGTAAACCAAGTCAACGCAAAACTCGTTGTAGTATCCAACATCGCCGAACTATTCCTAAGCCACGACGTCCCAAAAGAAGAAGCCCACTACGCCTTCGCCCAAATCACCGCTTACCTGCAAGACTTCGCCCGAAAAAACCACGTGACCGTAATCACAACTTTCCCGCCATCCCCAGACAAAGACCAAAACCGCCAGCTTCGCCAATTAGCCGCTGAGCAAGCAAACGTAGTCATAAACCTTAGCGAAACAACTTACGACCGCGACTTCATCTTGGAAAAGCATCCGCAGTTCATGCTGGGCTCCGCAGAATTTTGCTTCAACACCGTTAACTTGACAGATTTCATGTAACAGCAAAGCAAAAAAGAAGAGAGCGCCAAAATGGCGGTTAGTAGGTTTGTGCCCAGACTTCGTAGTAGCTCTGTGGGTGTTCACAGGCGGGGCAGACTTTTGGGGCTTCGGTGCCTTCGTGGATGTAGCCGCAGTTTCGGCATTTCCATTTGATAACCTTGTCTTTCTTGAAGACCGTGCCTTGCTTGACGTTCTCGAGCAGTTTTAGGTAGCGGCGTTCATGTTCAACTTCAACTTTCGCTATTTCACGGAACGTCTTTGCCACTTCAGGGAAACCTTCTTTCTCGGCGACTTCGCCAAAATTCGGGTAAAGCATGCTCCATTCCTCTTTCTCGCCATCAGCTGCCGCTTTCAAGTTGTCTGCGGTCGTGGAAATTACGCCTGCGGGGTACATCGCGGTTATTTCTACTCCGCCGCCTTGCAGGTACTTGAAGAAACGTTTCGCGTGCTCTTTCTCGTTGTCTGCGGTTTCTTGGAATATGGCGGAAATCTGTTCGTAACCTTCCTTTTTAGCAACACTTGCAAAGTAGGTGTAACGGTTTCGAGCTTGAGATTCTCCTGCAAAAGCTGCTAAGAGACTCTTTTCTGTTTGGCTACCTTTTAGCTCCATAAATAACTTAACTCCTTAGCTCATAAAGGGAACAGAAGAAAAATAAAAACAATCCGCAGCAACAAACCCCTTTTCCATAAAACAACGCCTCCCCTACACGTTGGCTTGTGTAAAAAGAAGAGGCGTGGGAGAAGGGGGTGAGTTTAGCGGGGGAGTACTGTTTGGAAGGTGTGCAGGTCGACGTTTAGGACGGGTTTGACTGCTTCTGAGACGCGTGAGGCAATGATTTTTTTGATGTTCTTGTCGCTGGCAATGTCTACGATGCGTTGGGTGATGATGCCGTCGAAGATTATGGTGTCTACGCCTGTGATTTGTTGTAGTTTTTCTGCGAGTTGGCTGACGGGTAAGCGTTCGATTTGTTCGAGTTTCTCGTTTAGCAGCACTGCTTCAAGAGAGCCCTGCAGTTCTTTAGCTGTTTTGCCGATGGCTTCGGGGAACACGGTTTTTGGTTTTTCTTGCTTAGGTTGTGGCGGTGCACGTTTTGAGGGGCGTAACTCGGAAACTGGAACCTTGTTTTCTATGGCTTCAGCAATTTCCTTGCAGTTGCATTCCTCGATTTCTTTGCCGCGAGGAGCCCTGCCAACAAATTTTACGCTTGTTACTTGCAGGAGTTCTTTTTGTATGAGGTCGCCGCCGCGGTCGCCGTCTAGCAGTGCGGTTGCGGGGCGTTCTTTGGTTAGTCGTCGGATGCTGTCGGGGACTTTGGCGCCTTCAAGTGCGATGGTGTTTGTTATGCCGCAGCGCATGAGGTTTATGATGTCTGCTCTGCCTTCGACTACGAGTATTTCTTTGGCGGTTTCAAAGGTTGGACCCGCTGGCAACTCGTCGGGGCCATATTTTTCGACTTTGCCTGTTTTGAGGGTGTCGCTGATTTCTTTGTAGACTTCGTCGACGCTGGGCATGGATTCGATGTTCCATTTGTGCAGGATTGTTTTGGCGCGGTCGATGATGACTTTGCGTCTGGCTTCGCGGATGTCTTCGATTTTGTCAAGTATGACTTTGGCGCTGCATGGTCCTACGCGGTTTATGCTTTCAACGCTTGCGGCTATAAGAGCCGTGGAAACGCGGTCTAAACTGGTAGGTATGGTAATGGCGCCGTGGGTGCGGTCATTCTTAGAATGTAGCTCAATTTCGATTCTGCCGATGCGACCAGTTTTTTGCAGTTCCCGCAAATCTAGTTCTGGACCAAATAGTCCTTCAGTTTGACCAAAAACTGCTCCGATTACATCAGGTTTTTCAACAACACCTTCAATGTCAAATCTTGCATGTATAATATACTTTATAGTAAATGTTTGAGATGTACCCGTAAGGTTAGCCTCCTTTTTTGTGATGTTTAAGTTAAGGTTTAATGTGCATGAAAAGAGCTTTTCGTCAAGTCATGCGAGTTATTAAACGTTTAGCGTTTTTATCAATTATTGTTCGCACGGTTTAATAATGCTTGTGGTTTCTACGCCTTCAACCTCACGGTTTTTAGCTAAACATGTCATTTCTGTCCATGAACTTTTAGGGGAGGGTGGCGTTGTTTGGGAAGCCTCTGCGTTCCCAGTATCCGCGGTAGTCTACATCGTCAGAGAGTTCAATTTGGGTGACCCATTTTATCCATTTGTACCCGTACTGGCTTTCTGCTACTAACTCAAAGGGGTAGCCTCTTTCAGGCGGCAGCGTCAACCCGTTCATCTTGTACGCAAGCAGTATGTCATTGCCTTGGATGTACTCAATGGGCAGCGAAGTTGTGTAGCCATCATACGCATGGAAAATAACCACCTTTGCTTCGGGTTTAACGCCTGCCTGCAATAGCAAATCCTCCACCAAGATCCCCTCCCACAGAATAGTTACGTCCCAGCCTTCAACACAGTAGAGGGTAACTACTTTTTGGTACTGCTGATGCCCGTTTACTACGTCACGATAGCTAAGCTGCAAAGTGTTATCAACAAGACCCGAAACTGCAAGCTGATAATTCGTAATATTCACGTGCTGTGGACCACTAATCGAGTTCTCCCTAAACTCCCCTATAGACGAGAGGTCTTGCCCTTCATAATCGCGAATCTCCGAAGGATACAAATCCTTAGGTGCACGCGGGTACCCTACAACAAACAACGTAACAATCAAAGCTACCCCCAACAAAACAACAACATACGGTCTGACTTTGCTAAATCTTGTTTTTTCCATTTCTTTAGATAACCCCATTTTATGCTTGGCAACCGTCCCGTTGATTGCCCCTTTTCTTGTCAGCAACGAATCGTTGACTTAGCCATAACTTCGAAGTAACCTCAAACAAAAGCGTTGCAAAAACTATTGCATATCAAAGAAACTGGCACTGCTCAACTGCTTAACAATACCTAATGAAGACTCTTAGTTATTACCGTTTTGCCCAAAAATCCTTGTTTTCTTGATGATTTTGCCGTAAACTAAACGCGGTTTGGTCGCAAAGTTGTTTTGCTGGTGGTTTATAAAAAACAGTGGGTTAGCGTTTTGGCTTGAAATGTTGCCTTGCATGCATCTCTAAGTCTATGACGCTTTGAAAAGTATCGCCACACCAAGGGCACTCAACTAACTCTGTTGATTCCACAAATCTCACCTTTTAATGCAATTGCTTACTGCCGCCTAAAAAAGTGTGTATGTGCAAAAAGTTACAGCAAACAAGGCATAAACAGCCGAAAAACTAGGATTCTCTTCACAAAGAGGAAGAGAAAGTTGAAGATTTACTTTTGCTGCTGCAGTTTTTCTTCAACTACAATCATGGTGAGGGTGGAACGCACTTTGTCGAGCCTGCGGATGCGCCACGTTACAATCTCCTTTAACCGGTCCATGGTGTCTGCCGTAACACGTGCCACGATGTCGTAGACGCCATAAACCGCAGAAGACTCCTTTACGCCTTCAACTGTTTTTAACTCCTCGAGAACGTCGCTTTCAGAACCTATTTCAGTGTTAATAAGTACAAATGCTGTAGGCATATCAATCCTCACACACTACTTTGTAGCGTAGCATTAAAATATTTTTCTAACATCCCCGTCCCGCCAAAGTGCCGTGCTATTCTAGTATTTGTGCTTGTTTGAGTGCAAGCCACGCAATCGACAGGAACGCGATGATGTATGCGAAAGCTATGCCCACTGCGTTTGCCACTACCGACGCTAACGGCTGCGTATAAGCTGTAGTTTGGTCAATGATTGGTTGGTCGTTCACGGTTAAGTCTATGCTTATTTGGGTAAAGTTCACTTCCGCTGAGGGATGAAGCACATAGTTAACCAAGTTTGTGCCTATGCTATCCGTTCCCGCGGTTAACGCTACTGCACCTTGATTTGTAAGAAACGCACCTTCAACACCGCCTCCCGGCACAAGATTTAGCGCAGGCGAGGGCCCAACAAAAACCGAAATTATCGGAACCGCAAAAAGCAAACCCACAAAAATGCCCAAAGCAAAAAGCGCCGAAAGCATCGTGTTTTTGGAAAGCGAACCCGCCGCCAAGATTATGGCAACCCAAATAAACGTGCTGATTACATTTCCCAAGAGCCCCAGAGGCGCCAAATGCAAATTATTCTGCGGTCCATAAACAAACACTGCACCTACACCCGCTAACGTGAAAAGTATGGCGTACGTGACCAGAAGTATCAGGAGCGTGGCGAAGAGTTTGCCCGCAAAAACCATGGTTCGTGAAACGGGTTTGGTGAGCAAGGGGACTATGGTTCCGCTTTCGAATTCGCTGGATATGCTGTTCATTGCAATTACCAAGGCAAACAAGAACATGACAATGCCCGGCGTGGTGAAGGTTACGGCGTAGTTGGGGTTTGCAGCTATGGCTTCGCCTGTGGTGCTGCTTAGGATCGGCGGCAAAGCCAAACTTATAATAGACAACGCAAGCGCGAGGATGACTATGCCCATGAATTTTTTCTTGCGTATGTTCCAAAGCATCTCGTAGCGTACAATTGCTAAGAACCGTGTAATCCAGCTTGGACGTGTCCGCGTAGCCGTTTGGGTGGTCATTGTTTTTTGCCTCCTTGTTTGTCTTTAGTTATGAGTTGTATGAATACGTCTTCAAGGTTGCTGGTTTTCTGGCTCATCCCAACGATGACGCCGCCCAACTTGGTCACCTGCTGTGAGACTGCTACGCGTACATCTTCGCGCGTGGAAACCTGAACCCTCAAAGTATTCCCCGTAACAATGACATCTGAAACAAAGGGCAGTTCGCGTACGCCCTCTACTATTTCTTTGGACATTTTGGAGACTTCTACGTGCATTAGTGCGGGTCCTGAGAGCATGCTTGAAACGTTCTGCAACGTATCCGACACCAACGCTTTGCCGCGGTTGATGATGGTTACGTCCGTGCAGATTTGCTCTACCTCAAAGAGCAGATGCGACGAGACCAAGACGGTGATGCCTTCTTTGGCGATTTCTTTTACGAGTTCGCGCACTTCAACCATGCCCACGGGGTCTAATCCAAGGCTGGGTTCATCCAAAATCACCAACTCGGGACTGTTCAAAAGCGCCTGCGCAATTCCAATACGCTGCTGCATGCCCTTGCTGTACTTGCCAATCAAATCATTCTCCCTGCCACGCAGCCCAACCAACTCAACCAAATGTGGAATCCGCTCCCTGCGCTCCTGCTCACTCATACCATACATGCGCCCATAAACATCCAACAACTCCGCCCCCTTCAAAAACTTTGGAAACTTGGGCAACTCAGGCATATACCCCACACCCAAACGTGAATCCGCCTGCTCCACAAACCAACCCAAAACCCCCGACTTACCATGAATCTCCTCACCCAAAACCTTCACAGAGCCCTCATCAGGCCTAAGCAGCCCAACCAAAACCTTAATCGTCGTCGTCTTACCCGCACCATTAGGACCCAAAAAACCATGAACCGCCCCACGCTTAACCCTTAAACTCAAACGGTCAACTGCAACCAAAGAATCATAACGCTTCACCAAACCCTCAGTCTCAACAGCAAACGACAACAAACAACACATCCAACAAGAAATATTTGAATATGCACATTTAAGCTTTAAGACAAACCAGAACAGGCTCCCACACGTCCACCCGTTTTTGGAAACGCTAAAATCTGTCTAAACCTACCTTTGTACAGTGCACGGAGACTTGTTTATGCCGTATAATGAACTGCGAAAGGACTATTTGCTTGACCGTTGGGTTGTGATTGCTACGGAGCGTAGCCGCAGGCCTACTGATTTTGCTAAATCCAAACATGCTGTAGACCAGACTGCGGTTTGTCCTTTGTGTTCTGGTAATGAGCATATGACGACGCCTGCGGTGTTGCTGTACCTAAAAGGCGAAGACGGCAAGGTGGTTAAGTCTAAGGATGAGAATGGTTCGCGCCGCAAAGACTGGATTGTTCGTTGCATCCCAAATCTGTATCCTGCGTTTTCGCCGCCCAAACAGTCCGCCGACGCAGAGCATATTTTGGAGAATGAACGGTTTGGCTACGGCATTGGGCATCATGAAGTGATTATCGAATCGTCCGTGCACAGCGACCAAACCGCAACTATGCCCCTACTGCAGCTCATCCACGTAATCAACGCATACAAAGACCGCTTAGCCGCCATATCTGCGCAGCCGTACGTGAAGTACGTGCAGGTTTTTCGCAACTACGGCATAGACGCAGGCGCTTCACTGTCGCATCCGCACAGCCAAATAATTGGCATGCCTTTCACGCCAAAAATCGTCAAAGAAGAAATCGCCGCCAGCAAAACACACTACGAAAACACGGGACAATGCATCTTTTGTGGCTTAGCTAAGACCGAAGCGCAAGGTCCGCGCGGCATCCTCGACAACGAGCACTTCACGGTTTTTGCGCCTTACGCCAGCGTGCACCCCTTAGAGTTTTGGGTAGTGCCCAAACGCCACAGCCCCAACCCGCTTGACCTCACAACCGAGGAAACCCAAGCTTTTGCGCAGACCCTCCAAAGTGCCCTAAACGCCCTCAAAAACCTCGTAAACGATCCCCCATACAACTACGGCATACACTTAACCATAAACAAAACCCAGCAGGCGTATTATCACTGGCACCTTGAGGTCTACCCTAAACTTGCCAACTGGGCGGGCTTTGAGAAAAGTACCTGTACATACATCAACACTATCCCTCCAGAAACCGCGGCTGCCGAACTCAAAAAGCATGTTGCCTAACCTTGCGTTTTTGGGTTTGGTTTGTGCCGTAACCCTTAAAAGTTAATGGTTGTTATTTCTACCATATGGTATTAAAAGTTACCGAAAAAGGTTTGGGTGTCCTTAGTTTATACCGCACGGATTACGCGGTCAACCTGCATGTACGCGAAATGGCAAAACTCCTAGACATAAGCCATGTTACGTTGCTTCCCCACTTAAACAAACTTGAATCAGAAAAAATCTTGAAATCCGAAACATCAGGCAGAAACAAACAGTACCTGCTAAACCCCGAAAACGCCTTAACAAAAAATTACCTCATAATCACAGAAGAACTTGCCACAATCGAATACTTGAACCAGAATTTTCTCCTAAAAAAACTTGCAACTCATTTGCACGCTTTAGACTTTCTCTCCCCCATTGTTCTGTTTGGAAGCCAAGTGAAAGGTTACGCCACCAAAGAAAGCGACATAGACCTCTTTAGCATGGACAAACTGACAAACAAACAAACCGACCACATAGAAAAGTTCCAAAAAACTTTTGGCAAAAAAATCAGCATAAAAACGTCTACTCCCGAAAATTTCAACTCAGGTTTGCAGACGGGCGATATTTTAATAAAAGAAATCGTTGCAGACCACATTATTCTGTGTAATCCTGACGCTTTTGTGTCGGCGCTTTGGAGGCAGTATGTTGAGCGACAGTAATTTGTGGTGGTGTCTTAGGCAGAAACATGGAATACGCATAATCAGCCCTAATCTAAACTTGACTAAGGCGTATCTAAAGAAATCCGTAAGCGCGCTTAACACGATGAACGCCGCAATTGAGCTTGAAGAAACCGATTGGATAACAACAACCGCCTACTACGCCCGATACTTTGCACTGTACGCCTTACTGATGAAGATAGGCATCAAATCTGAAATCCACGACTGCACAATCAACCTAGCCTTACTCCTCGCCAAAAACAACATAATTGACCCCAAATTAGCAGAAGAGCTTGACCAAGCCAAAAACGACCGCATAGAAACCCAATACTACGTCGAACAAGAACAAACCAAACAAGCAACAAAAAACAACGCAAAAAACGCCCGCCACTTCGTCCTAGAAATCGAAAAAACCATAGAAAACATAACCCCCAAGCAAATCGCCAGCATCCGCCGCCAACTCAAACCCCGCGGGGTAACGGGAATTAGTTTTTGATTTCTTTTTCGTGCTGTGGGCGTATCTGTTCTATGTCTTGGATGTAGGCTCGTAGGGGTTCGGCTATGCTCCAAGCTTGGGAGATGCAGCCTCTGGGCGTGTACGGCTCGTTACCATCGAAAATTTCGCTTACAGTTCCCATGCCTGCCTGCTTGATTTGCTGCACAAAAAGTGGCTCTACAAATTTTTTCAGCGCGCGTTCGCGGTTTTCTGCGGTGGCGCCGTGGGTTTTGATGTAGGCGGTGGTGAAGGGTCCTAGTAGCCAGGGCCAGACGGTTCCGTTGTGGTAGGCTTGGTCGCGGGTTTTGCGGTCACCAAAATACTCGCCCTTAAACTGGGGGTTATCTGGCTCTAAGGTTCGCAAGCCACAAGAAACCAATAGCCGTTCCTCAACGATTTCTACGACGCCTATGGCTTTGGCTGTGTCGATTATGGGGTAATCAAGCGCGGCGGCTATGACCTGATTGGGACGCACCGACGCATCCTTGCCCGATTCGGCTACGACATCGTAGAGGGCGCCGTTGTTTGGGTTCCAGAACTGCTTGTTGAAGCTGGCTTTGGCTTTATTTGCCAACTCGGCACTGGTCTGCTCTACCGTGGAGGCTTCGAATCTGCCCGCAAGCATCTGCATCGTCTTAAGTGCGTTGTACCAAAGCGCCTGAACCTCCACAGCTTTCCCTGCTCGGGGCGTTGCTGCTTTTCCGTTGGGGGTTGCATCCATCCACGTAAGCTGCTCCCCATGCATGAGCAAGCCGTCCTCGTCGGCGTGTATGCCAAAATTTGTCCCTTCAACGTGGCGGTTTAGGATTTCTTGCAGGGTCTCCCAAAGCTGGCTTTGGATGAACTCGAAATCGCCCGTGTACTTGAGGTACTGCAAAGCCGCGTTAACAAACCATAACGTAGCGTCTACCGTGTTGTATGCTGCTTCGCCTGTCTTATCGCCGATAAGGTTGGGAATCAAGCCGTGCCTGCATTTTTCGCTAAACGTCAAAAGCACCTGTTTGGCTTGCTCGAATTTGCCTGTTACCAGCATTAGCCCTGGCAACGAGATGAACGTGTCCCTGCCCCATGTTTCAAACCACGGATACCCCGCTATGACGCTGCGGCGGCTCTGCTCCCGATTCGAAACCACAAACGTGTCCGAAGCAAGCAAAGCCCAACTCAGCCAATCCGAAACGGGAACCGACGGATGCGCCTTATAGAACGTGTCTAAGAAGCTGCTGTGCCTCTCAATTTCTTGAGTTAAAGCCTGCTGGGCTTCTGCGGCGCTGTCTATTGCGGTGGTTTGGGGGTCGGTGGTGGCTGTTATGGCGAAGGTTTTGGTGCTGTTTGCGGGGATGCTGATTTGGAAGTACCCTGGTTGGTAGTTGTCGTCGATGCTGGTTTCTCCCCGCAGGGCTTCTTCAACGTAGTAGAGGTGCTCTATCCAGTTGGGTTCTTCAGAAAACGTGCCTTCTGTGGCGGTTATGCTAAGGCGTACTTTGGGTTTGGTGCAGTTTAGCTCCACGCCCCTGCTTTGGGGGGTTTGGGTGAATTCGAAGGGGGTTTGCCATTTGTTCATGACAGTGTGGAAGTGTCTGCAGGCTATCATGGGCGTGATTTTGCAGGTGACGTTGAAGCTGTTTTGGTTTGTGATTTGGTAGAGGGTGGTGACTTGGTTTTTTTGGTAGGGCATGAAAACGGTTTTTTGCATTTCTACGTCGCGTATGCTGTAGAGCCATGTGGGGTAGGGTGCGATGGTGAATTCTTTGAGGTGTGCAAAGCCTTTGGGGTAGAATGTGTCGCAGAATTCGTTGGAGCCTAGTAAAAAGACGCGGTCTGCTATGAAGAGTTCTTCGTCGAGTTTTGCGAGGCAAACGGTTCGGTCGCTGGGCGGATTAAGCGCTGATACCAGCAAGCCGTGGTATTTGCGTGAGTTAATGTTTACGATGCTGCTTGACGCGTAGCTGCCTAACCCGTTGGTTATTAGCCATTCTTGTTTTTGTGCCCAATCAACATCAAACAACGCCTTTTTGTCCAAGCTTAAGGTGGGGAGCTTCATTTTAGGGCATCAGCTTGGCGATGTTTTTGTGTCGGGGTGCACAGAAGTAGTTTGCCACGGGCGTACATTTGGTGCGAAACATCAAAAGGTGCGGTTTGGTGAGTTGGTACTCGGTTAGGGTTTCTGCGTAGCCCATGCCTTTGGCGAAGACCAGTTTGGCGTCCTCGTACACTTTGAGGAACTCGGGGGAAACCAGTTTAATCTGCAACCCAATAGCGTCCGTGCCTGTGGTCATGACTTTGTCGGCGAGTTTGTCCATACCCGTGAACTCCACATCGTCCATGGTGGTGTCATTAAGCGTAGGCGCACCTTTGACCACGTATGTGACTTTTACACCCATGTTCTTTAGCTGCTCCACCAGCAGTCCGTCAAAGACGATTTCGCCTGCATTATCCGACAAAAGCAAAACCTCCCCAGCCTGCACGGCTAACTCGTAGGCTTGGTCAATGTCGTCGATGTAGAGGTCTTTGGCAGCGGTTTTGATGGTTTTGCGCAGGTCTTTGAGCGTGAAGGCGTGTCCAGGTATGTCAAATTCCATGATGTTGCCGACTATAGAGATTAGGCAGGCACGTTTGAAGCGGTCTTGCTGGGAGTAACCTTCGTCTATGAAGAGCTGCGCATGAGGAACGAGCTCCATGGCTTTTTTGTTGCTGAGTTTTTTGATTTGCTTGTAAGGGTCACTGTTCAAGGTGAGCTTTTGAATAAGGCGTTCTCGTTTAGTGCCTATGTCCGCAGAAACCGACGTAGGTTTGAATTCTTTGTTTAACAGTTTGATAATCTCACAAATCGTTCGAAAACGCAGCGCAGGGTTAGTTGTTGCCATATACGCTTCTGAAACGCCCCGAGAAAGCAAGCAACCCGCACATTCCGCTTCAACCTTCAAAGCTTGACCCTCCACGGACGGTTACTTTTTGGAGAACTCCGATAATTCCATGAGGACTGTGTAGGGGTTTTTGGCTTTGACTATGCCGCTTGCAACTAAGACGCCTTGGCTTCCCAGTTTTAGGGCAACTTGAACGTCCTCGCCTTGGCTGATGCCTGCGCCGCACAGTATGATTGCTTTGTCGTTGACTCTGCGTACACGTTTGATGGTGTTGCTGACGGCCTCGGGTTGGGCTTTGGAGACGGCAACGCCTGTGCCGATGAGTTCAGGGGGTTCAATGCTTATGATGTCAGGGCACAAATAAGCTGCAGAGGCGCTTGTGGTTGGGTTATTCGTGCACAGGCAGGATATGAGGTGTTTTTCGTTGGCGAGCTGTATGGTAGCGTCGATGTCGGCGAGTTTCATTTGCCTTTCTGAGTGGTTTATGAGCGTGCCTACTGCTCCTGCTTCCTTGATGGCTTCGGCAAGAACCTGACCCGTGTGGCTGCCAGGACAAATAGGGTCGATATGTTGAGAGTAAACGGGAATTTCCACGGCGTCTGCTACGGCTTTGATGTCCGTGAACTGGGGCGCTACGCAAATGTAGCTGCCTGTTTCCTTACTTACTCTCTCAGCCTGCTTAGCAAGCTCAACTGCTCTTTTCCCTGTGGCTTCCAAATACGTCTTGAAATTAACTATGATAATAGGTGTTTGAAGCTTGGGCTTCACGTGCTGTTCACCGTCTATCGTGTTGGAATGAACTCTAATAATGGTTTGCCCTCACACAACCCCGTTAATCCCGCTATCACGTGTTTGGCAAAGGTTTTGTGTTAGATTTCGATTATTTTTGCTTCGCGTTTCTCGGTATCCAACAGTGCGAGAGTTTGTTTGCCTGTTAGGTAACCGCAGAGCTCTCCAGGGTTTATGATGAGGGTTTTGCCTTGGGTTGCGTTAACTGTTTTGTGATGGTGCCCATAGATTATGGCGTCGAAGTTTGTGTGGCTAATCAGGGCGTTGAGAAGTTCATTTTCGTCTCCGTGAAGCATAGCGATGGTGAAGTCTTTTGGGGTGGTGATTTGTGCGAAGCGTCCGTGGAGTTGGCAGTTTGGGGTTTCGTCGAAGCGGGTTTTGAGGAGTTGGTGGTCGCCGTCGTTGTTGCCAAGGACGCCTATGAGTTTGCAGTTTAGCTGTTTGAATTTGGGTATGACAAAAGGTGAGACGTAGTCGCCTGCGTGGAGTACGAGGTCGGTTTTTTGGGTGTTGAGGTAGTTTATGGCTTTTTCCACGGCTGAGAGGTTGTCGTGGGTGTCTGATATGATTCCAATAAGCATGATGTTCACTTTGTGTTTTTTGTTTTTGACGCAATAAAGGCTTTATGCCTGTTAGTATATAGCCCCTTCAAGGCTTTACATATTCTGTATTTGGAATATTTAGGTTACCTGACATAGGTAACTGCTCGAAACACGCTTTAAAACCGTAACTCTCCTTTGGCATGTTACAGAAGAAACCTCTATAGGATGTGAATAGAACATGACCTCTTGGCTTACAGATATTTCATCTAAACGCCGTGATAAACTGCTCATTATAAGTGAAATTTTAGAAATCTCAAAGGATGGTTCCTTAAAAACGCAGATTATGTACCGAGCTAACCTGAGCTTTGCGCAGCTAGTGGATTACTTAAGGTTCCTAGAAAAGAACAGGTTGATGAAAAAGGTCAACAACGCCGATAAAGACACCTACTACACAACTGAGAAAGGCATGGATTTCCTTCAGCGTCACCACGAAATCATGGAGTTGCTTAGCGAAGCCACCGATGCCCGCTGCGACATTCAATCCCCACCCGAAAGACTCCTCAGACGCCCCTAACCCCAACATTTTTGTTACCCCTTTTCTTACAAGAATTGCTTGCAAAACTGTTTTAAGCCATTGCTGTGTTTGCATGAGATGGGAATTTGCATGGCGCCTAAAGCTGTACTGTTTGACATGTTCGACACGCTCATGATGATTGAGAAAGACCACGCGTTTTACAGCCCCGCTGTGAAGCGTATGCACAGTTTTATCGTCCAAAACGGCATAGACGTTTCGTTTGCAGCTTTCCGAGACGCCTACATCAAAGCCCGCGACGCCCTCTACGACGCCGCAGACGCCACCATGGAAGAACCCCACTTCAACATGCGCGTCAAAAACGCCCTCCAACTCTTAGGCTACAGCGCAGACGAAAACAGCCCCCTAATCACAGGAGCAACAAACGCTTTTTGCCTAGAATTCATGAACTACGTGCGCATCGACGAAAACGCCGCCGCCGTCCTGCAGCAGTTGCACGGAAAATACCGCTTAGGCCTTGTTTCCAACTTTGCCATACCCGAATGCGTCACCGACCTGCTTGCACAGCACAACCTTGACAAACTCTTCGAAGTCATCATCGTCTCAGGCGCAGTCAACCGACGTAAACCCAACCCCGACATCTACCACTACGCCCTCAAAAAAATGCAGCTAACCCCCCAAGAAACCGTCTTCGTCGGAGACACCGTAGACGCCGACATCAAAGGACCCAAAGAAATCGGCATGAAAACCATCTACATCAACCGCCGACCCCAAAAAGACCTCGAAGCAACCTGCCCCGACCAAATCATAACAACCCTAACCCAGTTGCCCGAAGCCATACAAAAATGCTAACCAACAAACCTCCGGCAAGCTTTTCTGACCTACCCCCTCCCCCTTTCTGCATAGAATTAATGTTTGGATGCTAATAGGTTGGTGTCTGTGGGTTTGGGGTTATTTTTTGTATGTTTTTAGTTGGTTTAGGGTTTTGCGGGCGTTTGTTTTGGGGGTGGTTCCTGTTTGGGTGGCGTTTGTGAGTTTGTTTTGTTTGAGTATGTTGGTGAGTATGTGGGCTTGTTGTTGGAGGGCTTCTTTTCCGTGGGTGTCTAGTTCGGTGGTGAGGGTGTAGAAGTGCCCGTTTTTGAGGTTGAACAAAATCAAAGGTCTGCCAGTATAACGGTAAACTATGCAGTTGTCTTGTGTGGTTAGTTGGACGTTTTCGGTTTTGACTTTGGATTTGGCAAGAGCCGTTTTTAGCTGGGTAACTGAGAGGTTGTTTGGGAAAAACCGTCCTGTCCTGTCAGGCTGCCACTGCCGCGTCAAAGTTATTTTGTTGCCTGATTTGTCTTTGCATCCGCGGCGGGTTTCCACGGGAAAAACCCTGACCTGCCTGTTTGATTGCTCGTCCATGTTGCTTTGCCTCATCCTTGCGCAGACCTGATTTGCAGTTACTTCTTTTTGGTGGGCGGGAAATAAGCGCTTTGGTTTTTGTTGGGTTAGCTGATTTTTTTGTAGGCTAACGTAAGCAGGAAGAATAAGACGAGGAGGAAGACGATGAGTCCTGCGGTGGCGATGTCAAAGACGGCGGAGAGCATGATTCCTACGACTGTGCTTAGGATGCTAAAGCCTACGGCGGAGAACAAGGTTTTCCTAAAAGACAGGTTCAGCTTCAGTGCGCAAAGCCCCGGTATTACCAGAAGCGCCACGACCAATATGGTTCCTATGACTTTGATGGATAAGACGATGGTTAGGGCAACTAGCAAGTCAAAGCCGATGGATAGGGGTTTGGTGGGTATGCCCATGATGCGGGAGTCGTCTTCGTCAAAGACCATGGCGAGGAGTTCGCGTCGGAAGATGCCTATGAACAGCAGAACCGATAGTCCCAGGGTGGAGACGAGGATGAGGTCGGTTTGGTCTATGGTTAAGATGGAGCCAAAGAGGTAACTGAATAATTCAACGTTAAAGCCGCCTGCTATGCTGATTACAATTAGCCCTGTGGAAAAACCCAGTGCGAGCATGACGGCTATGGCTGAGTCTGAAGCGGCAACGCCTTTGCGGCGCATGTAGGAGATGCCAAAAACCGCCAGCACCGAAACCCCCAATGCCGTCAACAACGGATTAACCCCCAAAAAAAGCCCCAACGCTATGCCCCCAAACGCGGTGTGAGAGAGCCCATCGCCTATCATGGCTTCTTTCTTTAGGACCAAAAACAGGCCTACCAGTGCGCAGGCTACTGCGGCTATGACTCCGCCTATGAGCGCGTTTTGGAAGAACTGGTAACTGAAGAGGTCGATGAGGTTAACTGCGGTCATTTCCAAAGACTCCTTTGCATTCGTGCTGGTGGAAGACAAAATGGAAGTGTTCGCCGTAGGCGCGTTTAAGAAGCCTGTTTGCGTCAAGCTCTTCGGTTATCTGGGCGACCTCTACGCACCTGTTAACGCAAAGTACTTTGGACATGCGACAGAACACCGACGTCAAATCATGCGTGACAATTAGGATGGTGGTTTGCTTTTCAGTGTTTAGGTCGCTGAGTTTTTTGTAGAAACGCTCCTGCGCCGTAGAATCCACACCCACAATGGGTTCATCCAAAAAAATCAGTTCAGGATTACGCGCCAAAGCTTTCGCCACAAAAACCCGCTGCTTTTGACCCCCAGACAACTGCCCAATACGCCTATCTGCTACGTCGGTTAACCCCATGAACTCGATGCTTTCATCAACTGCCCGCCAATCTTCACGGTTAAACCTGCGCCCAACATTGCCCTTACGCAAACACCCCAACGAAACTAACTCACGTACCGTTAAAGGAAACTGGCTGTCAAAACTGGTTGCCTTCTGAGAAATATACGCGATTTTCTCCCATCTCGAAAACTTGGCGGTGTCTACTCCAAACAGTTTTATGGTGCCTTTTATGTGGGGTAAAAAGTTGAGTATGGAGAGGATGAGGGTGGTTTTTCCTCCGCCGTTGGGTCCAACTATACCTGCGTAGTCGCCTTTGTTTATGGTAAAGTTTGCGTTTTCGATTACTTTTGTGCCGTCTCGGTTGATTTGGAGGTCTTTTACTTCAAGAACTGGAGATGGTTGGGGCATAATCTGTTTTTCCGTTCTTCAAAGTTGGAGTTCTGGGCTTATTTAAGTAACGGTTTATGGCGTCTGCAAACCTGTTTTTAGGCTAGCTAAGTTCTGTTGCATCTGCGATAGGTAGTCGTAGTTATCGGTTGGTCCTAGCATCAAGTACAGTTCGAGGATGGCGACTTCGTGTCCTGTTTGGGATTGGGCTTCTGATTTGAGCGTTTGGGCGTATTCGTCGGAGTAAACGGGGTCAACGTAGACCACATAAACTTCATGTTCCGACATCATCTCTACCAGATTCGCGATGGTGGATGCACTTGGCTGCTCATCTGCCGACAACCCGATGACGCCGTGCTGTTCAAACCCGTAACGGTGAGCCAAATACCCAAAAGCGGCATGCGACACAAAAACGTCCCCTTTAGCAGCGCCCGAAAGCCCAGAAAGGTACTCTTGGTCTAACTGCTCAAAACGGCTCTGTAGACTCTGCCACCTATCCGTATAGTAAGCCTCGTTTTCTGGGTCAACCTCCAATAGCGCATCGTAGATTTTCTGCGCCTGCAACTTTGCCATGTACGGACTCAACCAAGTGTGCGGGTCATAACTCCCATGCTCCTGGTTTTCAGCTTCATTTTCATGCTCATGGTCTTCGCCTGAGAGAAGCATCAACCCCGCAGTGGTCTCCACAATAACATGGGATTTGTCACCAGACAACGCGGGAAGCACGTCATCTTCTAACCACTGGTCTGCGCCTGCGCCGTTGTAAACGATTATGTCGGCGTCGTCTGCGGCTACTATGTGTGAGGCGGAGGGTTCCCACGAGTGGATTTCGGTATTGTTGGGAACTATTTGGGTTACTTGTACGTGTTCGCCTCCGATTTCTTGGCTGTAAAACGCGAGAGGGTAGAAGGTTGCGACTATGCTGGTTTTGTCGGGTTGGGTGGGGTTCATTGTGAAGAAAGCGGCTGCGGCTATGACGGCTATGATAAGTATGGTTGTGATTGTGAGGAATGTTTTTTGCTTGGAGTTCATGCATGTTTCCTACAAGCAGCAGTTATTAAATATTGTGAATATGTTAATAATTATGGCGTGGTTTTGCAGTGATTCTTAATAAAATTTATTAGCGCCGCCCCCCGTTCCTAGTCGAGGCGAAAAACGTGGCAATCATTAGCCTGTCAATACCTGACGCACTTCTGGAACAAGTCGACCAAACAATCAAAGAACGCGGATTCGCAAGCCGCTCCGAAATCGCACGCCAAGCCCTACGCCTATACCTCAACGAAGACCTCAAAATCGAAGACGCCCAAGGCGAAACCGTAGCCACCATAACGCTCATTTACCGCGAAAACGCCGACCGCAGACGCTTGCTAGAAACCCAGCATGTACACAGCGGACTGGTTTCAACATTTTTGCACGCACACATTCACAAGGGCTTTTGCTTGGAAGTACTAATTCTCAAAGGACAAGCAGCCGTCATTAGAAAATTCGTGGACACCCTGCGGCTAAACGAGCAGATAGCCCAAATCAAAATCGCCCTGATAAACCAAAGATAACCCTGCGCACCCAAACAGACAGTTAGACGCTTTTTTACAGCAAAAATGGTGGTGTGCCCTGTAATGGGCGAAGTTATAGGAAGCTGGTTGCTATGAATAGGGCGTACATGCCCAGCAGCATGGCTCCTTCTCTCCAAGTTAGTCTTTCGCTGGATAGGAAGTACCATAGGAACAGGTTTGTGATTAGCGAGAACAGGGCTAGTTGGGAGAATGCGGATATGTCCAAGTCTAACGGTGATGCGATGAGGGTGGCTCCTAGGATTAGGGTGATGTTGATGAAGCAGCTTCCGACGATGTTGCCCATGGCTAGGTCTATGTGTCCTTTGCGTGTTGCGGAGATGCTGGTTGCGAGTTCGGGTGCGCTGGTGCCAAAAGCAACTATGGTTGCGCCTATGACTACACCGGGGATGCCTACGGATGTGGCGACGTAGGTTGCTGAGCCGACTAGGAAGTACGAGGCAATTACGACGCATATTGAGGCGGCGAGTGCAATTAGGAGGTAACGTTTGAGTGAAGATCTTTCGGGGATTTCTTCCTCTGTAACTGGGCACTCTTCGGTGACTTCGGGGTCACATTGTTTTTTGCTGCCTTTGGAGAGTTGGTACATGTTTAGCACGAAAACTCCCAGAAGCAAAACACCCATAAGACTGCTGGCGTAGCCAAAATACAGCAAAGCCAAAGGCACCAGTGAAGCAACAAACAAGCCAAAATACAGGTCATGTATCTTTTCTTTTATAGCCTGTGGATAAGTTCCTTCGTGACGGGGCATCTTGAAGGTGAGTATCAAAAAGCAAATTCCCAGAATCAGGGCGATGTTTGCGATGTTAGAACCCAAAACGTTGCCGATGGCTACACCTACGCTGCCTTGACCTGCTGCTGCAAATATGACCACGAACAACTCAGGCAACGACGTTGAGAAGCCCACAAGAACAAACCCGACGGTGCTCTTGGCAAGACCCGTTATGTCGGCAACTTTGATGGAGCTGTTAATAGCGTAGTCGCTTGCCTTAGCTAGAACAACTAGGGAAATGACTAACAGGAACACGTTTCCCCAAAGTCCTAACTGCTCCTCAAACAATTAACAAACACCGCTTTGCACAATTGAAAGGGCGCTTTTAAAACGTTACTGTACGAAGTTGACCATTTTCAAGATTTTTTGAATGCACATGTAAACTAATCCATAGAAAACAGGCGACAAAACCTCAAAACCTGCTTTGAATAATGACAAAAGCAAAAAGACAAACTGCAAACGTCAACTTGAACAAGAAAAAAAAGAAAAGAAACGATTTGATTCTCAAATAAAGCCGCGTTATTTGGCGAGGTAGATGGTTTGGGTTGGGAAAGCCATTTCTATGCCTTCTTTTTCGAATGCTTCTTTGATGCCAAAGTTGATGGCTTGCTGGATGTCCATGTACTTGGTGTAGTCGGAAACTGTGACGTAGTAGACAACTTCAATTTTCAGGCTAAAATCGGCGAATTCGTAGAAGTGCACGCGGTCTATTTCGGCGTATTCTTGGGCATCCACGATGTCAGAGATGATTTTGGGGATTTTCTTGAGTTTTTCTAGTGAGGTATCGTAGGTGACGCCGATTTTGAAGTTTATGCGCCGCTTCTGGAGTTTCTTAAAGTTTCGAACCGCAGTTGAGGTTAGCTCCTTGTTGGACAGGACCAATTCTTCGCCTTGTAGGAGTATGACGCGGGTGGATTTGATGCCTATGCTTTTGACGGTGCCTGAGTGTTCGCCGATGACTATGAAGTCTCCGATTTCGAAGGGGCGGTCAAAGTATATCGAAAACGCGCTGAACACGTCACTTAATGTGCTTTCCAGTGCCAACGCGATGGCGATGCCTCCAACACCTAACCCGACGACAACGCCTGAAAGGTCTTGGTGGAAAACGTACGTTAGGATTACGAGTAAGGCGGCAACGTAAATGACCAACTGTAGAACTTTGCGCAGTATGAAGAGCAGGTGATTGTTTACGCGGTTTTTGGCGGCGTTTCTTTCTGCAACCCAGTCTATGAGGATGTTGGTGACGCGGGTTACGGCAAAAGAAGTTAGAAGGACGCCTGCGGTTTCGAAGATTTGGGGCAGATAGTACTGTTCAGAGTACGGCTGGATGAAGCTTAGGGCGGTTAAGGCGTAAAACGCGCCAGCTAATATGATTAACATGACAACGATTGAACGTATGCTGTGCAGTATTTCATCGTCCAAGGTTGTTTTGGTCTTTTTTGCCCATGCTGAGAAGTACCTGCTAAAGATGAAGTATGCAACCCAGCCAACCAACGCTATAATCGCGAACAGCAAAACAGCGGCTATGCCTTCGCTAACCAACTGGTTAAGATGAAACGTATTCTGCAGGAACTCAGCAATATCAACCATTGCAATCTAACTCAGACTTCATTTAACCACGGTTGACCTTAATTTATTTTTTGTGCAAACTAAACCCTAACCTCAATGCTGCAAAACAAGCAGAACCCGCAAAGAAAAACAGCCTCACAAAACCAGCGGCACAGTAAAACAAGAAGATGGCGAAAATAAAGAAATGGGGTTTACCCGAATTTGTAGTGTTTTCTGATTTTGTCTTTTATTTCCCAAGTGCATTTGAGCCCTACGGGAAACACGACGTAGTCGCCTGCGCCAAACTCCACAGCGGAGCCATCGGGACATTTGACCACGGCTTTGCCATCAAGAATCAGGCAGGTTTCTTGGTCGCCGTACTCCCAGGGGAAAGTGGATTCTTCTTTTTCCCAAGTTGGCCACGATTCAGCTTCCTGTGCTTCTTCCTTGGAGGGTTTCTTCACATTTGGCTTCATAACAATCACAGGATAGAAAAACCAAGAAACACCTTATAACGGTTTCTAACCGCCAACAGCGGCTTATTCTTCTTCGTCTTCAACGCGCTCCATGGGTATGCCACAGCAAACCAGCTTGCCCGCACCACCAGCAACAACCTTCACGGCAACGCCACAATTCCTGCAAACATAAAGTTCTCCAACATTCGCCATACACTCACCTCCATAGCCAGCGCAACACAAAGTGGTAGTTGCTGTATCTTTCGTGCTGCAATTTACAAAGGTTGCCTTCCGTTTTGCAGGGTTTCTTCGATTACCTTGCGGGTCTGCAGGATTTCTTGGTCGGTGCAGTTGCTGTTTAACTCCATGGTCAAAGGTCCCGCGTAGCCGTAGCTTTGGAGTTTGCTTAGGAATTCTTGGAGGGCAGGGGTTTTGTGGGTGAAGGGGGCATGTTTGGGGTTGCTTATGTGTATGTTTCGCAGGCGGCTGTGGTATTTCTCTAAAAGTTCCATAGTGGTTCCTGTAACTTGGGAGTGGCAAAAATCCAAAGTAACCCCTGCGGTCTCATCGCCTAAGATGCTAAAGATTTCTTCAAGCTCCAAAACGTCCTTGCCGTAACCGTTAGAAGAAAACGACAGGTTCTCCAACGCCAACTTGACCTTCAAATCCTTCGCATGCGCGACGATTTCGGGAAAAATCTTCTTCATCAACTGCTGCCGTTTCTTAGCAGGCAACTTGCGCGACGCATTCGAATGGATCACAAGAACAGAAGCGCCAAACGTATGCGCAAAATCAACCGAGACCAACCCGTAGATGATGGCTCTTTGAATTTCCGACTCGTCCTGCACGGGCAAAGTAGCAGAATGCAACGTCAAACAGCGAACTTGGTGCGTTCGGAGTAGCTCTTTGACTTTGTAGACGGCGTCATCGTCATCTTCTTGAATGGATTTCATGTTAAACTCGATGTTATCAAAACCCAGTTTTTTGATAGCGGGTATGTTTTCTTCTATGGGCATGCTGTAGTAGATGCCGTTGGACAAACTAAGCTTCAATGCATCTTCACCTTACTTGGGCGTGTAAAAGTAGCGGCGGTTGGGTATTAGTTAGTTTCTTTGCTGTGCTTATATGATATGTTCGTTTGCGGGTATATGTCGAGTTTGGAAATATATAAATAAAACAAAGTTCTTAGTATGGCAAGAGTTAAGATACAATATGCGTTGTTTGAGTGTTCAGACAGCAAGCAGGTTGTAGGTGAAGAAAATGGATGTTAAAACTCGGGGAGAATTTGTGAATGGTTTTGAAGTTCGGCTAGGTGATTCTTCAGCTGATGGAGGAAAGGCATTTAACGAGTTGTTTTTGTCGGCGGTTGATTGTTCTTTGTCGGCTTTGGGTTGTGCAGGCAAGGAGGTCCTGTATTCCCAGTTGGACCAAAAGTTTGGTTTGCCTAAGCAGAGTCTGCCCCAGAACGTCAAGGTGCTTTCGCATGCGTTGGATGCGATTTTTGGGCAGGGCTCAGTTCTGTTGCAGATGAAAATCATGCAAGAACTGTACAAGAAAGCGCCTGATTTTCGGTATCACCCCAAACAAGAATTGTCGTTTGTAGGGTACATTGAAGAATTCAAGCGTTTTTACACGCAGTAACCCCTTTTTAGGGTTTGGTGTATTTGTGTTGTACGGCAGGGTTTTGGCCCTGTTTGCTTGGGTGTTTGGGGTTTTTGATATGTTGCGGTTTGGGTGTTATGCTGTTTTGAGGCTTATTTTTGTATGCTTGAGGTATGCGCCTAGCTTTATTAGGCGGTTTCTTGACTATAAAGACATAACATAGGTTCAGATGTAGACATATTGTATATGTGTACAACACTTTAACATGTGGAGAGAAACAAAATGCCCCCAAAGTACCAAAAAGAGATTCAAACCAAACTTACCAAAGGATTGCTGGACATGATCATACTTCAATTCCTGGATCAAGAGCCCATGCACGGTTATCAGATTATAACACGTATTCGTAAGAATTTTGGAGTTTATTTTGGTCCCAGCACGGTTTATCCCTTGTTAGCTACGCTGGAGAAGAAGGGCTATGTCAAAAGCGAGTGGAACACCACCACAGAGCGTCCCCGTAAAACTTACGAGCTAACCCATGAAGGACAGACAGTTTTGAACTTTACCGAAGGCTCCCTGAATCTGATATGCAAGAACATGGCTGCTGAAAACAAGACCGAAATTCCCGCACACCGTTAAAAAGCAAAACCAGCTTTCAGGCGCCAAAGTTTTCATAAGCTAACCCCAAAGGGTTTTGGCTTTTGCTTTATGGCCTGACACATTCAGCTTTGGGTCTATATGGGCGTTTGGTTGTCCGTTTGCGTTTGTGATAGGCGCATTCCTCAACTCTTGTAAGCAACCAATCACTTTCATGGTAAACGCAGCCACAAGGCAACTTTACCGTCCGAAACGCATCTGAACCAGTTCGGGGTTTAACCATAAACCTTACCCACTACTTCTCACAAACAAGCTAAGTTACCCTTGTAAGGCTCACGTTAAAATAAAGATTTTACGGTGAAAAAGAAAGAGGGGACGTCTTTTTAGGCGTTCATGTTTGCTGCGGCGGTTGTTATGTCGCAGATGCCGATTTTGTAGTCAAAGTTGTAGTCCATGCTTTGGTCGTAGTTGCCCCATCCGGGCATAGCTCCGTAGGCGTGTGCCATGGTTGCTAGTTCTGTGGGGGTTACTGCTGTTGAGGTGTCGTCGCCAAGTTTAAAGGGGTTGAACAGTCGGTTGGTGATGTGGTGCATGCGGACGGTGCCTGATAGCTGGTCTATTCCGGTGATGTTTAGGGTGAAGGTGTTTCCGTTTTCTGCTACTGCGAGTTCTCCGTAAACGTTTGTTGCCAAAGCGTCAGCGTGCTGGTTGCGGTCAAAGCTCACAATGTTGCCGTCTGCATCAGTGATGACAGTGAAGGCAGTGGTCATCTCGAACACGTTCCACTCGCCAGTTAGCAATGATGCATAGCCGTCAGTGTCAAGGGATACTTCTCCCGCATTTACTAGGCGTGCAGAATAGAACGTGTAAGTAAAGTTCTCTGCGGTTCTCAGAGCATCAATGGGTCGAGAGTCGCTGGTTGTCCAAACCGCTGTAGCAGTTGATCCCTGACGCGCATTAGTCGTATCAACTACAACTGTGCGGGACTGAGCCGTTACAGAACCCGTCACCTCAGTGGTGCCCCATTCAGTTATTACGCCCGTTAGGCGCACCGCGTTTTGATGGGCTCCTCCATGCAGCATGTTGCCATTGTGATTGCCGTTATTCCAATTCATGAAAGGCGCAGCTTGTGCTGTAGCCAGAAAACCCGCGGAACCGACTGCAAGAACCGCCACCAAAACGACTGCAATAATTTTTTTCATTTTTTGTTACTCCTTATTTTTTTCTTCACCAGAACACATACTCTTCCGAAAATAAAAGGCTTTCTGAGCTTCTTTTCGTTAAATAACTGTTTTAAAGGTTTATTTTTGTTCAGTATTGTTCATTTGGGTTCATTAACTGTTTTGGAGGTTGATTTGAGGTTTTTGCTTGGTTTTGCGCTGGCTGAAGCGATAGCGGCTCGGTTGTTAATTTTAAATATCCTGTTGTTGAAGTTTTATTAAGGTTTAAGATGCGGCGTCAGGGTTTAGTTGTTGCAGGTGCGGTGTGCATGCTGTTGCTTTTTGCTGTGTCAGTTTGCCCAGTGAACGCGCAGGAATTTGTTAAGTACAACGTCGAAGTCAGAACCGATGGCTCTGCAGCCTGGATTATAACGCAAGCAACCGACACCCAAAGCCCCACAGACACCTGGCTTAGTTTTCAAGAAAAAATCTTGACCCTAGTTGAAACAGCCTCCACTCAAACCCAACGAGAAATGAGTGTAGACCTGAATTCACTTGAGATGAAAACAACAAACTTCGCGGACACCCAATCAAAAATCACCGAGTACCAGTTCACCTGGAAAAACTTTAGCATCATAGAAGATACGCAAATCATCTTCGGCGACGTCTTTGGGGTCAGCAACTTTTTTGGCAGCCTGTACGGCGATGGCTCTTTGGAAATTATTTATCCCCAAACGTTTGAGGTGCAGTCGGTTTCGCCCATGCCCAACGGCGGCAATGACGCGCAGGTTTTGGAGTGGCTGGGTACAAACTTTTTTGTCAACGCAAACCCAAGCATCACCTTAGTGGAAAACACTGATTTAGCCACGGGAACAAGCCAGGCTGATTCTGGTCTTTGGTTGCTTATCATTTTGGTGGTTGCTGTGGTCTGCGTGGCAATTGCATTTCTCTACCTGCGTAGACGCGGCAAAAAACCTGCAGCCAAAACCCAAGAGATGGTTAGGTTGCCTGTTGTGGAGAGCGAAGAAGATAAAATAGTGAAAGCCCTTTTAGATAGTGGGGGCAGCAGTTCGCAGTCCGCCATTACACGGCAATGCATGTTTTCGAAAGCTAAAACAAGTCAGTTGTTGACTGCTCTAGAAAAAGATGGTGTAGTGACAAGGTATAAGAAGGGACGGGATAAGATAGTTGTTCTTACAGAAAAAGGCAAGGGAAACAGGCATGATGCATAGATTATTTGGTAGGCGTCAGGTTTTTGTGGCAGCGGTTTTGTTTAGCTTGTTTTTGGCTGCTATGGCTCAAACTGTTAACGCCCAAGCTGATTCAGAGCCAACCGTCGCAGTAGTTCCAAGCCAAAACACGGCGCAAATAGGCGAATCTCTAACCGTTAACATAACTCTTACTAACGTGGAAAACCTCTACGGGTTGGATATAGCGTTTTCGTGGAACAGCTCTGTTTTACAGTTAATAGACAGCCAAGCATTATTGGGCGTAGAAACCTACCCCGAAGGCGTTTTGCATGAACCCGTACTAATTATAGTTGAAGATGTCTCGCAGGAAACAGGGCAGTACCAGCTTGTTGCAATCTCACAAGCCACCGCGCAACCGTTTAGCGGCAGCGGAACCATAGCCACCTTCACGTTCAACGTCACAAGCACAGGACACACCACCCTGACCGTGCAAAGCACACTCGCAGATTACCCCGAACCCGACCAAGTATCCGAACCCATAGCCCACGCCCGCATCAACGCAACCATAAACGCAGTCATCCCCGAATTCCCAAGCACCATTATACTAGCAGCCCTAATAGCCGCAGTCACAGCAACACTCCTACTCCACAAACAACACCAAACCAAAAAAGCCACACACACCTAAACACGCCCAACCAAACCACAAACCCGCTTCAACAGAAAAAAAGTAGACCCCCTCCCCCCTTTTCTGCATACAATTAAAATTTGGACCCAAATAGGTTGGTGTTGGGGGATGAAAAAGTTATAAACGGTTTTTGCCTCAGTTACGGTTTGATGTGTTATGTCTTTAGATGGTTATGTTGAGTATTCGCGGCGTGAATTCTGCAAAGATATTAGGTGTCCTGTGCAGGAGACTTTGAACACTTTGGAGGGTAATCCTGAAGCTTATGAGCTTATCAGGCAGACCTGCAGCACCGCTTGCCGCCACAGCACTTGGGAGTTTCATCACTGGCTAATCAAAAAAGGATATTTACTCGTACGTCCAAAGGACACAGCGGAGCAATAAATTATGTCTATGGATTGGGGAATGAAGAACCGTTTATCTCAGCTTATCCAAAAAGACGGCAAAGCCCTGTTTTTGCCTGTTGACCACGGATACTTCCAAGGACCAACCAGGTGCCTTGAAAAGCCAGGCGAGACCATTAAGCCGATTTGGCAGTACGCAGACGCGTTGATGATGACCCGCGGCGTACTTCGCAACTGCATAGACCCAGCAATTCCAAAACCTGTTATCATGAGGGTCTCAGGCGCCGTAACCGTAGTTGGGGAAGATTTGGCTAACGAGAGCAGAGTCACATCGATCCAGGAAATTTTGCGGCTAAACGCTTCTGCCGTGTCCATGTCCGTGTTCGTCGGCACACCGTACGAAAACAAAAGCCTAACCAACCTAGGCAAACTCGTCGACGAATGCGAAGACTACGGCGTACCCGTAATGGCAGTCACCGCAGTAGGCAAAGAACTCGAAAAACGAGAAGCCCGCTACCTCGCCCTGTGCTGCCGAGTCGCCGCCGAAATCGGTGCCCGCGTAGTCAAAACCTACTACTGCAAAGAGAAATTCGAAAAAGTCGTAGACGGCTGCCCCGTACCCGTTGTCATCGCAGGCGGACCAAAAGCCGAAACCCAACAAGAAGTCTTCGACTTCGTCTATGACGGCATGCAAAAAGGCGCAGTCGGCGTAAACCTGGGCAGAAACATCTGGCAAACCCCAAACCCCGTAGCGTCAATACGCGCGATTAGAGCCATCATACACGACAACTACACCCCCAAAGAAGCCAACGACCTTTACATGCAAATCCAAAACCAAACAACCTAACCCTTTTTTGGTGTTTTTCTTGCTTGTTGCCATGTACTACAACAACCACGACGTACGCATCGAACAAATGCCTGTTCCAACAATCGGCGACGACGAATTCTTGTTCAAGGTCATGGCGTCAGGCATCTGTGGAAGCGACGTAACCGAATGGTACCGTGTTCCTAAAGCGCCGCGGGTTTTGGGACACGAAGCTACGGGCGTTGTCGAAAAGGTTGGCAAGAACGTGACCCGCGTCAAGGTGGGTGAGCGCGTTTTTGTTTCCCATCACGTGCCCTGCAATGCATGCATAAACTGCCAACGGGGACACCACACCGCATGCGAGACCCTGCACACCACCAACTATTATCCCGGCGGGTTTGCCCAGTACGTGCGGGTGCCAAAAATCAACGTGGAACAGGGCGTTTACAAGCTTCCCGACAGTATGTCTTTTGAGGAGGGCACGTTTATTGAGCCTTTGGCGTGCGTGGTCCGAGGACAAAGACTTGCTAACCTGCAAAAAAACGACACGCTACTGATAATCGGCGCAGGCTTAGCAGGCATACTGCACACGCAACTGGCAAAAGCCAAAGGCCTAAGCAAAATCATCGTAGCCGACGTAAACCCCTACAGGCTACAGCTAGCCAAAAAATTCGGCGCCACCCACACCTTAGACGCCAAAACAAACCTCCCCGAGCAACTCAAAACAGTCAATGGCGACTGCTTAGCCGACCAAGTTATCGTCTGCACAGGAGCAACCCCCGCAGCATTAACCGCGTTGGAATGCGTAGGCAAAGGCGGGGTCATCTTGTTTTTTGCAGTTCCCGACCCCACAGTTAAGCTGCCCTTGCCCATTACGGATTTTTGGAGAAACGAAGTGACCCTGAAAACCAGTTACGGCGCAGCTCCGCAGGATTTGGAAGATTCCCTGCTGCTTTTGGAGCAAAAGAAGCTGAACGTGAACGATATGATCACGCATAAGCTGAGCCTTCAAGACGCCGCCAGAGGTTTTGAGTTAGTTGCTACTGCAGGCGAGTCGCTTAAGGTTATTCTTGAGCCTAACCCGCCATAAGCTGGTGGGTCTTGTTTGCTGGAAACTGCGTGAACAAATCCTTGGTGGCTTTGGTTTAACCTATGAATTCAATTCATAATTGACCTTTGTTTTAATCATATACCCGATACGACAATGTCGAGTATTGTTCTATCACTGTTTAAATACTGTTATATTTGATATTATATCTGCACATGTATGCTTTGGGAGAAGCAGAGATGTTGGAGGAGGCTAATGCTCTGTATGGAGCATTTACGGGTGTAACCTTGCTTGTCATCGGCTAAACGCCTTGCAGCATTTACATTTTACTAGCTTCTTTCATCGAATATGTGACATATGAAAGGAGGAGAAAGGAGAAATGAATAATTCACGGAAAATGGCACTTAGTGCAGTAGCAATAACAGTCTTTAGCTTATGCCTCGCAGCAGCAAGCATGCCCCAAGCAAACGCAGTACCAATGATACCCACAATTGACAGTTATGACTCCGCTGGAAACCAAGTGGATGTCTTTTCCATCGGTGAAGACGCCTACGCTCAAGGCAGCGGTTTTTCACCCAACACGCTATACAATGTCTTGGTCTTTGATGACGGTGTTTGCCCCGACCACAGTGACGACATAGAATGGTACACTGGTATGGTAGTTCCAACAGCACGTCTAATTGCTTGTGTTCCCGTTTCCACAGATGGAGATGGCAACCTTCCCTTGACTAAAATAGTTACAAATGTTGGTCCAACAGGGCAAGCTTATGACCTTATGGTTGACGTTAACGGAAACTGTGTATACGATGCTTTCATGGATGCTCTTGACGCTAATGACGATGTTCCACCTTGTGACCTTGGCAACAGCGGCTTCTTTGTAGTCCCTGAGTACAGCTACGGTGCACTCGCAGCCTTAGCAGCTTGCATTGGTGCTTTCGCAATCATAAAACGCAAAGACCTGCACATTGCATAATCTGTGCCTTCAAACGCCAGATACTGCAAACCCTTTTTTCAACCCGTTTTACTCTTTTTCTACATAAACTCTTGAGGGCTCTATATATTACTACGAAATTGCAGATTAACCGTTTCTTTGTATTCTTTGTTTCGGATGCACTGTGACGCATAAACTGGGTGAAACAAACAAGCCAAGCAAAGACAGTTTTGGCAGGCAAAACGCCGAAGACTTGCTGTGCTTTGTTCGAACGCAAACGGACCATATCGTCCACAAAAGAAGGTCTGAAATCCTATGCAGGCACTAGAGCTAAAAAGAAACCGAATCCAGCTCCTTAACCAAATCCTAAACATCTGTCAGCACCCCCAGACGCCCACGGCAATCATGCAAAAAGCCGACCTCACCAAAGAAAACCTTGACGATTGCATCATGCAACTGCAAGATTTAGGTTTTCTATTTTTCGATGTCGCCCATAATGAGTACTTGACAACTGCAAAAGGGCAGGCTTTTCTGGGCAAATGGCGCCAATTTCAAGAACTGCTAAAACCCAACGAACGATGCCTATTCAAAATCCAAACAGAAAAACATTAAAACCTTTTACTGCAAAAAGCAAACCCGCTTAAACTTGCCGTTTTTAACAGGTTATTGCAATCTAAACATGTTTTGTGCGAATTATTTATAACAGACGACACGCATCTATATAGTTAACAGAGAATAAATGGGAACTTCTTATTTTTGAGTTATACATCCTGTTATAAGAGAAAGGGAGATGAAAAGAATTGAATGCAAGTGTAAAATTTCAATGTCCCACATGCAAAGCTGTGTTTGAGTTTGATTGTATAGGCGAACACGAATTCGTTCCTTGCCCCATATGCGGAAACGACTTCAAAACCGCCAAAAAAGGCAAACGCTTAGTCCTTGAACCCTTCGAATTCAAAACCGCACCCATACCCACCTAAACCCAACTTTTCACAAACAAATCGCAACATGAAAGGAGGCAAAAACATGAAAGTAACATGCGCCTGCTGCAGGCAAACCTTCAACGTCTGCACCGAAAACTTTTCCAACTACGAAATAATCTTCTGCCCAAACTGCGCACTAGACCACCAAATAACCAAAAACAACAATCAAGTCACCGTAAAACCTTTACTCCGAGCTTAATGCTTGGGTGGCAATCCCTTGGGCGCTTGAAACAGCGCTGCGCTTTTTGGAAACCCAGCAAGACACCTAAATCAAGCCAAAACCTACCTGTGCACGCAAACTAAACCGTAAAGCCACGACTTCAAAACAAAAACCCAACCTGCTCAATGCAAGTGTTTTGGTAGCCCGGAAGAGATTCGAACTCTTGTCAAGGGCTCCAGAGGCCCCTATGCTTGGCCACTACACCACCGGGCTCCTACCGCACCACTAAAAACACTTCTACGTAATAACCTTAACGTTCTTTCAGCGGCACCTTTCGCCTTTCTGAGTTGGCGGTTTGGGTTCTGGGCTGCTTTTGATGTTTAGCCAAAACGGTTTGCCCCGCAAAAACTCGGTGAGAAACCCTGCAAAACCGGGGTCGCTTTTGTAAACCTCTGTTATTTGTGTGTTAACCAGAACCGATAGGCTTTCACGAAAACTCTTAGCTATAAGTCCAGCAGCGCCTATGTCTTTGCCGCCATCCGCAAGCTTTCTACGCAGCAAATCCGCAGCCCCCGCATTTTTTCGATGCACCTGAACTGCCCATCTGCCCTCTTCAAGGTAAGGACCCGCAATTACCTCGCTGCTGTTTGCGTATTTTTCCAAGAAGCGGCTGCTTGCTTTTTCCCGCGCAAGCGGTGGACCCAAATGCTTCTTAACCAAGGGCAAAACCTGCTCTTCAAGCTCAAAAACAAAAACCGCCAACGCCGCCGCATCACTTGTCCACGCTGCGTCACGCAAAACCTTGAAGTTCGCAATCTCCAACTGCCTGCGCAGGTTTTTTTGGGTGCGGTAGATTTGTCCCCACAGCACATCCGCCACTGCCTCGGGCTTGTTGCAGCAGACAAAGACAAGGTCTGTGCCGCGGTTCTCCACGGTCTGTTGTAGTTTTTGGGTGGTTAGGGGCTGGGTTTTGGGTGGAAAAAAGAACGTTTCGCGGGGGGTTTGCAGAAATGCGCGGCTGGCTGCTACGAAAACGTTGAGTTTGGGGGGTTGCACGGCGGAGGCGACGTTTCTTGCTTTGTCTACGGGGTCAACAATTACCAACGGCTCAGCAAACAACCGCTTCAACTCGGCTTCGTCTTGCCTGTAGTGGCTTTCAATGTCTATGAGTTGTCTGCCCGCGTAGCCTGATGCCGCTTCCAAGACCTCAAGGAACGAGCCGTAATGCAGAACCAACAACTCACACAAATAGCCGCTAAACCCGCCGACTTTAATTTCCGCCCCATACACCCCAATGCCCTTCATGAACTTCTTCAGCAGCCGCACTTCCCCACGCTGCGCCTCATTCAAGTGGGTGTTGATGTAGTTTGTATGAAAAGGCGTTCGGTCCGTTGCGCTTAACCACTTGCCTGGCGTGGCATCGTAGCAGGGCACAATATTTACCCGTGTCCCATCCTCTGTGAACGCTTCCAAGTACGGGTGCTCCGCGTATCTTTCAACCTGCCTTGCGCCCTCCATGGCTTTGCGCGCAATCTTTAGGGTCAAATCGCCTAGTTCATCTCGAGAAACCGTTCGCGGCACACGCATAAAAACATCCACGTCAGGGTCGCCTCCAAGCCACGTATCTTTTGCCACTGAACCCTCCACACGCACATCCGCCACAACCCCCATCTGTTCACAAACCAGCGCGACTTTGTCTTCTAAAGACTTGGCCAAAGCTTCCATTTTGGCTCTCTCAGCCTGCGTAGGCGTAATTTTCTTCAATACGCGTTGGGTGACTTGGCTGGTTTGGGGTTGCATTGTCTTCGCCTTGGTTACTGTTGCTGGTTTGGGCAGTGTTGTTTTAGGGTGGTGTATATGGGTCCTTGGGGTGTTAGTTGGCTTTTTTTGAGGCGTAGGCAGTTCGCGGTTACTGCTCCAAAGTCGGTTTGGGTGTTTTGGGTGACGAACTGTGATAGTTGGGTTTTGTTTCGTGGTGAGCGTACGCGTGCGATGGTTAGGTGTGGGTTGAATCCTTTTTTGTCGGCTGTGAAGCCCAGTTTTTGCAGGCGCGGCTCTATTTGGTTGAAGATTTCTTGGAGTTGCGTTGCGCCTTGGGTTATGCCTGCCCAGAGCACTCGTGGGTAGTTCAAGTTGGGAAACACGCCTAAACCTTTAACCTGCACCGAAAAAGGCGCAAATTCGATTTGCTGCATCTGCTCAAAAACCTTCTCCGCCATGCTCAACGTGATGTCGCCTAGGAACCGTAAGGTTATGTGGATGTTTTGGGGCTCCACAGGTTTTAGGTCTGCGCCTGTCTGCACGGCGAGTTTTTGCCTGTGAGCAAGTTTCTTTTTGACTTCTTCGCTTTCTAAATCAAAAGCCAAAAAAGCTCTCACGAACTCGGACATTTACGGTTTTCCTCACAGACTACTTTTTACAGTTTCCCCTCATAAATGCTTTTTAATTGTGGATGCGGAGTTTAAAAGCGGACTTGGATATGAACTCTGGCAAACTGGTTGTTGGGTTAACTGGCATGCCTGGCTCGGGGAAATCTTTGGTGGTTCAGACTGCGAAGGAGCTGGGTTATGAAGTAGTTACGATGGGCGATGTGATACGTGAAGAAACCGCCAAGCGGGGCTTAACGCTTAATCCTGCTAACGTGGGCAAAGTAATGCTTGAACTTCGAGCAGAAGGCGGCGATGCTGTCATAGCCGAGAAATGCGTGCAAAAAATCCAAGGCAAAGCCGCCCAGAAAATAATTATCGACGGGATTCGCAGCCTTATCGAAGCGGTGACTTTCAAGGCGCATTTTGAAGGGTTTGTGTTGGTTACGGTGTATGCGCCGCCCAAGACCCGTTTTACTCGTCTTTCTGGCAGGGGCAGAAGCGATGACCCGCCAAGCTGGGAAGTGTTTCATGAACGCGACATGCGCGAGTTAGGCGTGGGTCTGGGAAAAGCGGTTGCAATGGCAGAGCAAGTCATAATCAATGACCAAACAAAGGATGCTTTAAAAGAAAAGGTTGTAGAGGTTTTGGGAGGCATAGAAACAAAATGGTTGCAGTAACTGTTCACGTGGAAGTTGAGGTTTCCCCTACTGAGAACGAAGAGAAAGTCCAGCGGGCATTGTTTAACCTGTTTGGCAGCGCACCCGTAGAATCCAAGCCTGCGTTTCGGGGAAGCGTTTTGACAATTGATGCGAAAGGACAAGAAAGCCTTAGCACCCTGCGCAACGTCCTGCGTAGAGACCGCATCCGCGACTCCTCCAGACGAGCCCTGCGCCAACAACTAAAAGGCGACGCGCTGAGTTTTTGCTTAAATAAGCAGGTGGCGTTTGCGGGTCACGTATCGTTTTGCGAAGCCGAAGCCGAATCACCCCTTGGACCCATACGCGTAACCTTGACCTCCCCTGACCTTCGAGAAATAATCGATTGGCTTGCGCCTAAAACCAGCAAATCCTAACGTGAGAGTTTGAATTTGAATGCAAGCGTAACTAACCGCGGCGCGGTTTTACTTGGCAAATCCGTTGCTTGCGACGCATACGACGCGAACATGCCGTTGCGAATCGTTACGCATGCACACGCTGACCACACAGGCGGTTTACGCTGGAGCCTTAGAAGCTGCCAAAAAGTTTTGATGACTCCCGCCACCCGCGACCTTATAGACGCCATAGAAAAACCCTTGGGAGACCGCCTCAAAGACATCCAGACCCTTGAGTACGAGCAGACCCTAGAGTACGACGGAGAAAAAATTACGCTGCACAAGGCGAACCACATTTTGGGTGCGGCTCAGGTCTTGGTGGAAACCGCTGCGGGCGAGCGAGTTGTCTGGACAGGTGACTTCAAACTCGACGAGACCCCCGTTCTAAACTGTGACACTTTGGTTGTGGAATCCACCTACGGCAAGCCCTCATTTAAGCGTCGTTTTGATGTTGACGTACGTGAACTCTTGGTTTCCATGGTTGAATCGCGCCTCAAACACGGCACCGTCTACATCTTCGGGTACCACGGTAAACTCCAAGAAGTCATGCAGACCCTTAGCAAAGCCCACGTAAACGTGCCCTACGTAATGCCCGAGAAAGTCTACAACATATCCAAAGTCTGCCAACGACACGGCATGCAACTAGGCTGCCTCACGCCATCCACCGACAAAGAAGCCAAACTGCTCCTAGACGAAAACCTGCCCTGCGTTGCCTTCTACCACATGAACAGCCGTAGCAAAATCGGCGCAAACAACCAACGAATCTGCGTCAGCGGCTGGGAATTCCGACGCCCCTGCAGACAAATCGGCGAAAACGAACACGTCATCGCCCTAAGCGACCACTGCGACTTCGAAGACCTCATCGAATACGTACGCCAAGCAAACCCCAAACGCGTCATAACCGACAACCACCGCGTAAACCACGGAGCAATCCTAGCCCAAGAAATAAACAAACGCCTAAACATACCCGCAACCCCCCTACCCAACAAAAACCCCCAACAAACCCTCTAAATAGCGTCTGCAGAGGCGGGGAACATTAAAGTTTTAAGGGTCATCGCACTGTAGAAGGTTTGTGACGTTCATGAACAAGTCCTCCGCGATTTCAGGTTTCTACAAGCTTAACCCAAAAGACCGCTTAGAAAAAGTCAAAGAATTTGCAGGTTTAACCGACGAGGAATGCTCTGTTTTGCAGGATACGGGTGCGTTGCCGTTGGATGTGGCTGACCGTATGATAGAGAACGTGGTTGGCGCGTTTCCTGTGCCCTTGGGTATTGGTGTTAATTTTGTGCTTAATGGTTGTGATTATTTGGTTCCTATGGCTACTGAGGAGCCTTCGGTGGTGGCGGCGGCGAGTTACGCGGCGAAGATGGTTCGTGATGGCGGAGGTTTTCACACTAGCAGTACTGCGCCTGTTATGATTGGTCAAATTCAGGTGGTTAACGTTAAAGACCCCAACGCCGCTCGGCTGCGGGTTTTTGAGTCAAAAACTGTGTTGCTCCAGAAAGCTAACGAGCAAGACCCCATGCTAAACTCGGTAGGCGGAGGAGCAAAAGACCTTGATGCACGCATAATCCAAACCAGCCAAGGCACAATGCTCATCGTGGAACTGCACGTAGACTGCCGCGACGCAATGGGCGCAAACGCAGTAAACACCATGGCCGAAGCAATCGCCCCCACAATCGAAGAGCTAACAGGCGGCAAAGTATACCTGCGTATCATCTCAAACCTCGCCGTAAAACGCCTCGCCCGAGCCTGGTGCACCATACCCAAAGAATCCGTAGGCGGCGCAGACGTTGTCGAAGGCATAATTAACGCAAGCGCATTTGCTGAAGCTGACCCCTACCGCGGAGCTACCCACAACAAGGGCGCGCTTAACGGCATCATAGCAGTTGTCTTGGCAACAGGCAACGACCACCGAGCCATAGAAGCTGGCGCCCACGCATACGCCGCAAAAAACGGTTGCTACACCACGCTCACAAAATGGGAGAAAAACGTAGACGGCGACTTGGTGGGTTCCATTGAATTGCCCATGGCGGTGGGTCTTATTGGCGGCGCAGTAAAGACGCATCCAACGGCTAGGGTTGCCCTGAAAATTTTGGGTGTGAAATCTGCTGTGGAGTTTGCTGAGGTTTTGGCGGCGGTTGGTTTGGCGCAGAACTTGGCGGCTCTGAGGGCTTTGGCAAGTGAAGGTATCCAGCGTGGTCACATGTCGTTGCATGCGCGAAACATCGCAGTTCAAGCAGGCGCAACAGGCTCGCTTGTTGACGCGGTTGCAGCGCAGATGGTTAAAGAACGCAAAGTCCGAGCAGACCGAGCAAAAGAAATCCTAAACGAACTCAGCAACTCAACACAATAAAACAAAATTTCTTTTTTCTTTCTTTTTGTTAGGGGCATTTGTCGGTTTTTCTTATTTCCATGCATAGGTGGCAGAACATGGTGTTGAATTCTTCGCGGGTGACTTCTGAGGTTGCCATTTGTTTTGCGATTTTCTCTGCTGCGGTTTGTACTGTTTGCCCGTTTTCTTCGTAGTTGGGGATGCATTTTACTCCGCGTTTGCTGTTGACGTATTGGCTTATGGCTGCTTGGGTGGTGCCAAGTTTTTTGGCGGCTTGGTTTTGGGTCATGTTGTATTTGTTTATGAGTTCTTTGGCTATGAACGAGCGGTAGATGGGGAGTATGTGTCGGGCTACGCTTTCGCATGAGATTGACATTTTCTTCACAGAGGACATAACATGCTTATACTTAAGATATATGGCTTGGAAAAACAAATTTTTTGCATCAAATATTGCTGCGGTGGCGCGGTTGTGTTTCGTGTTTACAGCAACACTGCAGCTAAACGCGCATTTAACGCGTTTAACCCCAACAGACCACATAGTTAACCGTTAATTTAGCGTGAAACCGCAAACAAGACTCTTGCATCACCGAGTTTTCACAATGACGGCTGTTTTGGTTTTATTTGGTTCCGTGCAAGATGCCAATTGACCCAAATATGAAGCGTGGCTTTAGTGATGCGGGTATGAATTCTTGCTGGTTGGTATCTACGTACTTGACGTTTTCTACGCCCCAGCTTCTGATGGTGCTGAGCAGTTCGTCCATGTCGCCATACATTCTTTTTTCTATGAACATGTCTTGGAACGAGAATTTGCCGCCCTTTTTTAGTACACGAAGCGCTTCTTTGATTAAGTCCTGCTTGTTTTGTGCACTGCTTACTTCATGAAACACCAAGTTACTAACTACCGCATCAAAACAGCCATCCTCAAACGGCAACTTCTCGGCGCTCGCCCGTTCAAACTTGACGCGGTCTGCTACGCCCTCGATTTTGGCGTTGTTTTCACAGGCACTCTTTGAGTACTCCCATCTGCCACCCCAGTAATCAATGCCTGTAACTTGAGCCTCTGAAAGCTTTTTAGCCAACATAATTGCAAGAGGACCATTGCCGCAGCCTATATCCAATGCCTTGCCCTTGCCGTTCCAGCCCAACTGTGTAATGACTAACTCGCGGATTTTAGCCTGCAAGTTCCCTCCTGACGGCGCAAACATGTACCGCGCATAAACAAAATATGCCAAACCCGCAAAAACCACAGCTGCACCCGCAATTAATGGCAGATAAAACAACGATGCAACAAGAAACACAACGCCCACGCAGCCTACAACAACAAGCATGCGCACGGCTAACCAGTTACCATAATCAGGTACCGTATTGCTGGTTTTATTCATGGTGGCTCTGCTTTTTCATATTATCTGCAAGTATAAAACGGTGGTGCCCTGTTTGGCAAAACCGCAAAACCTAAAATGCACTACCAGAGGGTGTTTTGAAAAAGTAAAAAGGGTGTGTCGGTTTGTGGTGTGCTTTTACTGTACGGATTCGACACTTTCTACTTCGGGGATTCGCCTTTTCAGGTGTGCTTCAACGCCTTGTTTTAGCGTCATGGCTGACATGGGGCAGCCGACACAGTGACCTTGAAGCCTGACCTTCACGACGCCGCCTTCAACATCGACAAGCTGAATGTCTCCGCCGTCTGCCTGAATCTGAGGTCTAATTTCATCCAAAGCTTCTTGAACTCTTTGCTTCATAACTTCACTCATCAAATATCACATCATCAAACTTTGCTTTCCAAAAGCACCTTTTCTAACAGCAAGAAACATCTTAAAAGCATTACTATGACTCCCGCCGTTTTAACCCAACAATCCCTGTTTATTTTCTCAACTACCGTCTAGAAATGTTAACCTCGTACAAGCTGCCGTCAGTGCTTGGCGTGGCTGGTTGTTGTGGGGCATTTGAAGTGGGGTGGGTCTATGAATTTGTTTTTTGTTTTGCTGTAGAGCTTCCATGCGATGTAGACTGTTATGGCGACTATGATGGCTGATGTTGGGGCTACTTGTGCAAACGGGTTTAGGATTGCGAAGGCGTTGTTGGCGGCGTGCAGAGAAACGGCTAGGACGTAGTAGGGTAGGGGTTTTTTGGTGGCTATGCCGTATGCGGCTATGGCTGTGCTTGCGGGGTGGAACAAAAGCCCGGGTATGCGGTCTATGGGTCTTGCGCCAAGCGTTATGTACGTGATGAATTCGATTATGCTAAAGCCTAGCCCAACGAATATGGCGAGGGTAACAATGGAGCGTTGGGTTTCGCCGTGCCTGTAAAACAGCGGGTACACTTTGGCGAATTCTTCGATAAGCGGGGCAAACACTGCTGCGGATATGAAGAACGCTGAGAATTCGGAGAAGCCTACAAGCAGCCCTGAAGCGTATTGGCTGACAAACAAAGTCAACGGAACACTAAGAATCGCTCCCGACAACAAAAAGAACAGCTGCTCATTAACATCGGGTTTATGAACCGGAATTATCGCTTCATCCGTAGCCATCCAACTCAACCTGCCTAAAAGCTGCCTTCAAAACCGTACGTAAACAGTTGCCCTGACATATTTAATTATTTTCTAACCCCCTCTTTTGGGTTTGTGCGTCCAAAGGGTTATTTACGTTCCCTGCAAAATTATATGACTCCAAGAATGTGACTGCTGTGCCAAAGAAAGAATTCACAAGTTTTGATGTTGCGTCTGCGGTTTTGGAACTGCAAAACACGATTTCTGACACGCGAGTCAACAACATTTACCAGCTTGACCCCAAAACCTTCGTATTCAAACTACACAAAACCAACGCCCCACCCATCCGACTGATTTTAGAAGTTGGTAGACGACTACACCAGACCGACTACGCCTTAGAACCGCCCTCTATGCCCCCAACGTTTTGCATGGCACTGCGCAAATACCTAAGAAACGTCTGGCTAACAGGCATCACACAGTACGAGTTCGAACGCATCGTCGCACTACATTTCAAAACCAAAGAAGGCACAATGAAGCTGGTTTTAGAACTCTTCGGCGAAGGCAACCTCATACTAATAAACGAACAAAACAACATACTCCACGCCTTATGGTATAAACGAATGCGCGACCGAACAATACGACGCAACGAACAATTCCAGCTACCCCCCGCCCGAGGAAAAAACCCCCTAACCCTAACCATAGAAGAACTGACAGAGGAGCTAAAAACCGCAGGGGACACGGCGGTGGTGAAGGTTTTGGCGCGCTCTGTTGGTGTTGGTGGAACGTATGCAGAGGAGATTTTGGCGCGTGCGGGTATTGACAAGAACCTGTCCTGTGGAGCTTTGTCGGATTTGCAGGTGAACACGGTTTTTGAGGGGCTGCAAGAGGTTTTGTCGCCAATTACCCAGGGCAAGCTAGAGCCATGTATCGTGCTCAACGCGGAGGGCGACTTTGACGATGTTGTGCCTTTCAAGCTAAAACGGTACGAAAACGCGCAGGTCAAAGACTTTGAACGCTTCAACGCGGCTTTGGACGAGTTTTACCTGAAAACCACAACCGTAGAAAAAGCAACCGCCAAAGTTGAAACCGACGAGTTTGAACGCGACCTAGAACGCGTTAACCGCGTAGTCGCCGAACAAGAACGGCTAGTAGCTGAAGCAGAAGAGAAATACAACAAAGTAATGCAAATCGGAAACACCATATACGCGCATACCAGCGAAGTGCAGACCCTGCTGACGCTGTTTTCAAACGCCAAACTCCACGGCAAAGACTGGCAGTCCGTCATACAACAGGTCAACGCCGCCAAAGCTGCGGGAACAGCGCCGTTTGTACTTTTCGAATCCTTTGACTCCAAGAACCTAGCCATTAACGTCTGCGTGGATGGCTTGAAGTTTAGCCTGAGTATACGTAAATCCATTTTCGATAACGCTGCAGAGTTTTATGAACGTGGCAAGAAAGCAAAACAGAAGCAGGCTGGGGCGTTGGCGGCTTTGCAAACGTCTCGCAAGCAGTTGGCAAAAGCGAAGGCTCGGTTAGCGGATGCAGAGCGCCTAAAAAGCTTGAAGCCCGCAGAAGTCTTAGAAGAGCTTAACCAGCGCAAAATGAAAAGCAAGGAATGGTACGAAAAGTTCCGGTGGTTCACCTCCAGCGAGGATTTGCTTGTGGTTGCAGGAAAAGACGCCACCAGCAACGAAGTCCTCATCAAAAAGTATGCAAACCCCGACGAAGCGGTTTTCCACGTGGAAATCGTGGGTTCCCCGTTTGTTGTGGTTAAATCTGATGGCAAGGAACCTTCTGAGCAGACCCTAAAAGAAGCTGCCGAGTTTGCAGCCGCGTTTTCCAGAGCATGGCGTGAAGGCTTGGGTTCAGCGGATGTCTACTGGGTCAAACCCGAACAACTCAGTAAAAGCGGGCCATCAGGCGAGTACGTAGCACATGGCTCGTTTATGGTCAACGGCAAACGAAACTGGCTACGCGGAACCCCCCTGCGCATGGCAATAGGCGTAGCAGAAGACGACGAAGAAGACAAACTGGTTTATGTCGGCGGACCTGTAGATGCGGTTAAAGCAAAAACCAAATCGTACGTGGTTCTTGTTCCAGGCGACACAACAGGCAAAGACCTGCTAAGGCAAGTGATGAAAAGCTTAACCCTAAAACTATCCAAAGAACAACGCGAACGCCTAGGCAAAACAACCATAGAAAGCATACGAGAATTCATACCCTACACCAAAGGACGCATCATGCCAACCCGCTAACCCTCTGTTTTTCTGGTTTTCTTGTTTTTGGCTTTGTGGGCGGGTTTTATTCGCAAGGTATAAAACGCTGCTTGTTTGTTTTTGTAGCTAGGGTCTGCCATGAAACGGTCGGTTTTGCTTTTTTGTGTTGTTGTGGCTGTTGCGGTTCTTGCTTTGGGTTCGTTTTTGAATCTGTATGGCGCAGGTTCTAACGCGCATAGGTTGAATGGGGAGCTTGAAGAGTTGCAGGCGGATTTTGATGAACTGCAAACCAAATACTACGACCTGCTGGGCAACCACAGCATGCTTGAGTGGGATTACGAACGCGTTTTGATGCAAAACCCCTACAGCAGTGTCCCTAACCCGTCTAGTTCAGGAGACCCCGACGCGGCTCAGTACCTATCCCGATACCAAGCCCTGCAAAAACTGTATGCCGAACTTAAAACCGAATACTACCAGTACCTTGAAGACTACGCAAAACTCAAAGGACTCGTCGACGCACGGCTCCTGCACGCTAATGTTCGAAGCAACATAACCCCCGACGACCCCGCAGTAGTCGACATAACCTACAGCATAACCGGCAAAGTAGGAAACATATCCGACCCCAACTCGTACTGGAAAGACATCAAAGCCCTCTACGACTGGGTCAACACCAACATCGAATACCGCGAAGACGGCTTGTACCCAGTTTTGCCAAACAACCCCGCCGACGCCGCAACCGAGGGACTGATGCAGACTGACCAGATGGTGCAGTTCCCAAACGAAACCCTGACCCTGCGAATGGGTGACTGTGAAGACACCGCCGCTTTGCTTTGCAGCATGGTACGCGCTTACTTTGACAAGGAATTCTTGGTGGAGTGCATCTGGATAACAGGTGAAAACGCAGGACACGTAGCCGTGGTGATTCCGTTTTCAGGCGAACGAGTCGTCATAATAGACCCCGTACGCGACTACTACAGCCACGACACATTAGGAAACATCGCATTAAACAGCATCTCAACAGAAATCTACAACTGGATGAACATCTGGCGACCCTCCCTAGGCAACGACGTACACGTCTACCTCGTTTTTAGCGACTACATGGACCAGTACTTTGATACAACCGAAGAATACATAGACTGGATGTACAACCGCTAACCGCTTGTTCTTTGGAGAAGTTAGTTCATTTTTCTTCGCAGCTTGGTTAGGACGGTTTCTTCTATCCATTTTTCGCCTTGGATGGTGAGTTTGAATTCGGGTCTGGAAGGGTCAGGTTTGAAGACTTGTCCGCGTTTGGTCATCTCGTTTAGCCGTGCGGGAACCATGCTTTTTATGCCGCTGCTCTCCAGAAGCTTTGTTATCTGCGCCGCGGTGTTTTTGCGGTCGTCTGAAGCATACAAGACAAGACCCACAGCTTCGTAATGCGTCAAGCTCTCACGGGTTACGATGACAGGTCCTTCCGTGGTGGGCTCAACGATGCCTTTTAATTGGGCTCCTGACGGGATAAGGCGGCTGGAAACAAAATCGGAAAGGTTCTCCACAAAATTTTCGGGAACCGACTCAAGCATCTCAAGGATTTCCTGTGCCGAATCCGCTTTGATGGTGACTTCGCCAAAGGGGGTTTTTATGTGTGCTTCAATGCTTTTCATTTTCTGATTTTCCTTTTCACTTCTTCGTCTTTTACGTCTGCCAAGATGTAGACGAAGCCGTCGTTAGTGTTCCAACGTTTCACCAGTCCCTTCTCCACGATGGCTTCAAGAATAGACGGCAAAACCAGCCCTGGATAATCGCGTTTGTTGAATTTCATGGCATCCTTTAACTCTTCTACGGTTCGGGGTCGCCATTTTCCCCAGTCACTCTCCAACGCTTTTAGGATAGCATCTTCGGGGTTCTCTGACGCAGCGATTTTCGGGTATTTCTGGGGAGCGGCTTCTGGCGAAGATTCAGGGTTGTCCACGGCGATGGCAGCAATTGTCTTAGGCTTCACGTTTTCAAACGCCTTGTTAATATCCTCAATCAAAGTGGGCAGAGTCTTCACGGTTTTCATAACATCCCTGTGAGCCCCACTAAGCTCCACTTCATACTCTCCCATCTTGACACGTAACGAAAAACCTTCAGGTTTCTCATCGGCTACTATCTTTTTCTGCTGCAATTAAATCCCCGCTATAGAATAATGCGTTTTCCTTTTTAGGATTTTTGATACAAAGATGTCAAAAAGAAAAACCCCCACAAAAAAGGGTTAGTTGAGTTTTTGTTTGACTAGTTCGGTGACGTAGCCAGGCTTGGCTTTGCCGCGGGCTTTTTTCATGACCATGCCCATTAGCATGCCAAAAGCGTTTTTGCCCAGCTTCTCGACTGTTTGCTTGTTTTCGGAGAGGACACTGTCAACAAGCGCTTCAAGCTCTGTTTTCGAAAGCATCTTCAAACCCAAAGCCTCCACCGCATCAGATACGGCTTTGCCCTCATTCTTGGAAAGCCAAACAAAAACATCCGCTACCGCCTCTTTCGCCAGCTCCCCTGAGCCAACGCTTTGGAAGATTTCGCAGATTTGCTTGTCGGTGACGTTTTCAACCTCGGTGCCGTCACGTTTTAGCGCCTTTAGGCTCTCTGTTAGGAAGACTGCAACGGTGGTGGCGGATATGCCGTTTTGCTTGACGATGTCCTCAAAAAGTGCGGTGTACTCACAGTCCGCAATCTGAACCGCCAGCTTATCGTTCAAACTGTAGGTCTTCATCAACCGTTTTAGTTTAGCTTCGGCAGATTCAGGCAAATTCGCTTTGACCTGCTCCACAAACTCGCGGCTAATCAACGTCGGCGGGATGTCGGTTTCAGGATACATACGCGCGGCGCCTGGGCGAGGTCGCATGTATCGTGTCGTGCCGTCATCCTTGGCGGTGCGGGTCTCGGCGGGTACGCCAGTTAAGAGTTCGCGTGCTCTTTGAGCAACAGCTTTCAACGCATCAGTTGTGTTCTCTGCAGTGTCAGCTACAAAAACCACGGCATCCTCGGGTTCTGCACAAACCGCTTGTCGTAGCGCCTCAACCTCTTCGGCTGTTACGCCGTAATTGGGCATTTCGTCAGTGTGAAATATGCCGCCGACTCTGCCCCAGAACTTGGCGCGGTCAGACAGTTCAGTGCCGACGCGGAAGCTGGGCATCAGTTCGCGTTTGAGAAAGCCCGCGAAGCTTTTGAGTTTGAGGGCTTTGACGGCTCCGTTTTTGTTTAAGGCTTTTTTGATAACTTTGCTGGTGCTACCCTTGAAGGTGGCGGTGACATCGACGATGTCCTCCGTGATGTCTTGCTCGGTTATGCCCTTGCCTGTTAACTCGTCTTTTACGGCGATGAGGTTTAGTTGACGTTGGACCTCGTAATCCACGACGGTAGAAATCAAATCCAGAGCCTGAACCCCCTTAATCTCAATCAACGCGCCATTAGGCAACGACACATTCAAGTCTTGGCGAATCGTTCCTAAGCCACGCATAACCCTGCCCGTATCACGCAGTATGCGCCCAATTGCCAAAGCCACTTCCTGCGCTTCTTGAGGCGAATAAATCACGGGCGCCGTAGCCACTTCAATAAGTGGAATTCCTAGGCGGTCGATGCGGTAACGGATGATTTTGCCGTCTGCTTCGGTGCTGATTTTGCGTGCGGCGTCCTCTTCTAAGCTTGCGGCTTGCATGGGGATGGTTTTGCCGCTAACTGTTATGTGGCCATCCAACGCCACGATGCAGGTTCGCTGAAAACCCGTCGTGTTCGAGCCGTCTATGACTGTTTTGCGCATAACATGAACCTCATCCACAGGCTGCATGTTCATCATCACCGACGCCATCAACACGGTCTCCAAGGCTTCACGGTTTAGCGGATGCGGCGGTTCCTCGTCCATTTCAACTAGGCAGGCGGTTTCGCGGTTTGCTTCGTAGCGGACTTGGACGCCTTTTTGGAACTCAAAGTACGCTGCGGGGTCGATTTGTCCGAGTTCGCTTTGGGTGGGTCGTAGCCTTCTCAGGAAAACGATTTCGGGGTCTTCCTTGAATAGTTGGGGTGGGCAACTGCAAAACAGTTTTTCAGCGGTTGCAAGTTGCTGGTGAATTTCCAAGCCGACTTTCAAGCCGACCTTCGCGTAATCGATGGTCATTTAGATGTCTCCTTCTTCGTGGATTTGCATTTCCTGAGGCAGGGTGCGGGGTTTGAATTCGCCTGCAATATTTGTTTTGAAGAGCTTCTTGGCTTCTTCTACGTCTTGGGTTTGCCCCAAAGTCCACATGAGCTTGACCAGCGCGGTTTCAGGGAACATGTCCTCACAGGGAATCACGCCCAACGCGAGCAGGTCACGCCCCGTGTCGTAAACGTTCATGTTCACACGCCCCCAGATACACTGCGATGCTAACGCAACCAAAACGCCCTGCTTAACGGCATGCTTTATGGCTCCAAAACATCGAGCACTCACGTGACCCAACCCTGAACCCTCAAGCAAAATGCCTTTCACGTCACGTTCAGCATACCAATCAATCACCGACGGGTCAAAACCTGGGTAAAACTTGACTAATGCGGTTTTCTCGCTAAAATTAGGCTTCAAAACCAGCTTCGCCGACGAGTCGCGCTTGCGGTAATCGGGGTTGAGCATGGTTATGTTATTGTCTTTTGTGGTTATGGCAAGGGGTGTGTCGTTTACGGCTTTGAATGTGTCTCTGCGGCTGGTGTGGCATTTGCGTACTTTGGTTCCGCGGTTAAAAATAATCTCTGTATCCGCAACGGTTTCATGCATAGCTACTGCCACTTCTGCGAAGGGTCCATAGGCTGCGGCTTTTACGGCTCCGATTAGGTTGGTTGCGGCGTCCGAGCTTGGTCGGTCAGAGCTGCGTTGGGCACCCACTACAATTACTGGAACAGGCAAATTCTGCAATGCAAAACTTAGAGCCGCCGAAGTGTACGCCATGGTGTCGGTTCCGTGGGCGATGATTACGCCTTTTGCGCCTGCTTCGATGTGTTGTGCGACGGTTTGGGCAGTTTGGGTCCAATGTTGGGGGGTGAGGTTTTCGCTGTAAGTGCTAAACAGAATCTGCGTGTCCACATGCGCGAGGTCTGATAGTTCGGGAACTACGCCGTAGAGGTCGCTTGCGGATATGGCTGAGCGTACCGCGCCGGTGCGGTAGTCAACGCGGCTTGCAATTGTGCCTCCTGTGCTCATAATCACAATTTTTGGAAGCTCAGCTCGTTGGGGCGGAAGCGGCGGGGATGCGAAGCTGGGTTTGGTGCCTTTGCCGATTTTCTCGATCTGTACGCCTGCGTCTAGGCGGATGCCTACGTTGTAGCCGCTTTTCTGCTTGACGACTACGTGTTTTGTGTCGCCTGTTTCCGAGCGGGGAATCAAGATGCCTTCGTAGGATTTGCCTTCGCTTGTGACACGCACTATGTCGCCGACTTCACAGCCAGCCTTAGTAAGAGCTTGTAACGCCTCGCCCTTGTAACCGACATTTTCCTCTGTTTGACTCACTTTTAGTTCCTCAAATTCTTTGACACGTAAACTCCATCACGGCTATAACCCAACCGCATGTAATACTGCTTTGTGCCTAACGCACTAATAACTAAAATCTTCTTTAAATCATACGCTTCCCGCGCTAAACGCTCTGCTTCAGCTAAAAGTGATGCCCCAAAGCCGCGGTGCTGCCACGCCCCCGCCCAGTGTTTGCCCACGGGAACAAGCTGACCATACACATGCAACTCACGCACCACCGCAGACGGAGCCGCCACAATCTCAGGTCTAAACGCCTTTTGTGAGGGCACCCTAAGACGCAAATAGCCAATGAGCACGTCGTTTGCGGGGTCTTCTGCTGAGATGAAAACTTCGGTGCCTTCTGAAGCTTCATATGTCGTAGAAGAAATCTTTACGTTCTCCAAATCTGCCTGCACGCCATCCACGGCTAAGCGGTGACCCACCTCGCGGCAGCGAATACACCGGCAACGTTCACCATGCTCAACGAGTTGTCGCTGGACAATCTGGCGCAGATTCCCGTTTTTCACCCCCGCGGTGATGTACTGGGCGGGGATGTCGCGTTGTACCCGCATGATTCGAACCCACGGCGGAATAAACCTTTTGACCTCGGCGATTAGGTCTGCGGCTTGCTGGGTCGTGTAGGGCTGGTAGGCTCCGTTTTTGTGCCATTGGCTAACTTTGGTGCCGTCTATGACAAGGCAGGGATAAATCTTTATCATGTCGGGCTTGAACGCGGGGTTAGTGAATACGGTTTTGAAGGCTTCTATGTCTTTTTCGCGGTTTGAACCCGGCATACCCGGCATGAGATGGTAAACGATTTTGAGTCCCGCGTCTTTGGCGGTTTGGGTGGCTTGCGCTACGTCAGCTACGGTGTGGTCGCGCTCCACAAGCCGATACAGCGCATCATCAGGGTTTTGCACGCCCAACTCTATGCGGGTTACACCCATGTCCAGCATCGCATCAATATGTGGCTGTTTTGCCCAGTCAGGGCGGGTTTCAACGGTTATACCTACGTTGCGGGTGCTGCTGTTTTCCGCATTCGCTTTAGCTTCCTCTAAACCTGCTGATTCCTGCTGCGTTATAGCATCTAAGCAGCGCTGTATGAACCATGTCTGGTACTCAGGCGGCGTTGCGGGAAAAGTTCCGCCCATTACAATTAGTTCGATTTTGTCTACTTTGTGCCCTATGGCTGTGAGTTGTTCGATGCGGCTGCGGACTTGCCTGTAGGGGTCGTAGCTGTTTTGTTCTCCGCGCATGGCGGCGGGTTCGTGTCCTGTGTAGCTTTGGGGGGCTCCGCGGCTGGGTCCTCCGGGGCAGTACGCGCAGGGTTCGGGTTGTGGACACGGGTAGGGTTTGGTCATGACTGCTACGACAGTGACACCTGAGACGGTACGGGTATTTTTCATGCGTAGAATCGGCAAAAGTTTGACTCGCTCGTCTGGGGTGAGCTCGCAGATGATGTCGGCGTTTGAGGGTATCGTAGAGAGGTGGTTTTTGGCGGCGGCTTTTAGCTTTAGGTGGTTGATGTCGCTGGAGGTAGGGTTAGGCAAAAGCATCAATGTATCTATGATTTGGCGCGCCGTCGAGTCAACATTCAACGTTGATAAACCACCTTAACCGTTCAAACGCTAATAGATAAACCACACGACAAAAAATTCAGGCAACTAAAAGAACAAACCTGTTAAGCGACGGGTACAAACTGAGCATCTAACGTCCTGTGAACATCGGGCAGCAGCAACTCTTTTGTGCCTTTTGGTAAACGCCTCTTTTCTTTTCGCTTGTGCAAACGCGTTTTCGACCCCCCTCCCCCCTTTTCTGCATACAATTAAAATTTGCAGGCTAATCGGTTGGCGGCTTTGGTTTTTGTTGCCTCTTAATGCTTTAAACGTAGTTAAGTTCCAATCCGCTATACCGCGGCAGGGTTATTGCTAAAAAATTTGTTGCTGTGTGAGATAAAGAATTATGGGTGGGCAGATTTGGGTCTGCTTTTTTACATGGGGTTTTGTCCAGCTTTACGCTGCAAAATCACGCGTTTCTCGTAGTTGCGCCTGCTCCTTGCTTTTGGGCTTGGAGAGGTTCTTGGAGTACCCTCGATTTTGGGGGTTTGCGCGCGGACTTTGCCTGCTTTGGATAATGAACCGTGAGTTGGCATTCTTATACACCTGTCTTCACATAAAGCCCAAAAGTCACACTTAAACCTTTACCTGCAGCCGCCGCTATTCGTGGATGTGGTGTTTTGTTTTTGGTTTTGTAATCTAAACTGTAGATTCACAGGACTAATATGTTTGCAGCTGCAATTTAAGGTTAAGAGGAGCGCATATTGAGTGGAAAAAGTGCCTGCAAAGATGCATGCAATGAAACAGGTTACGGTGCGTACATTGCTTCCACAGACTTGCCTGACGCTGCTGAGAACGAATGCTTAGATATTCTTCATGTTGACGATGAACTCGCTATCCTAGATATCACCAAAGAAATAATCGAGTTGGAAGGCAACTTTAGGGTTGACCGCGCGAAGTCAGTTGATGACGCTTTCAACAAGCTTAAACACAAATCTTATGACCTGATTATTTCTGACTATGAAATGCCTGGCAAAGACGGTCTGAACTTTCTCAAAGAGTTAAGGCAAACGGGAAACAAGACGCCTGTTATAATTTTCACGGGCAAGGGACGCGAAGAAGTGGCGGTTAAGGCACTTAATCTGGGAGCATATCGTTACATTAACAAGCACGGCGACCCGCAAGTTGTTTACAAGGAGCTGTCTTCAAGTATCGTGCAAGTTTGCGACCGCGTTAACGCCCACAAGAAACTGTTGAAAAGCGAAAAACAGTTCCGCCAGTTATTCTCGAATATGCCCAGCGGCGTAGCAGTTTATGAAGCAGTAAACAACGGCGAAGACTTTGCTTTCGTAGATTTAAACAAAGCCGCCGAAAAAATAGACCAAGTCGCCAAAAACGAAATTGTCGGCAGAAAAGTCACTGAAGCTTTCCCCGGCGTCAAGGACATAGGCTTGTTTGCTGTTTTTCAGAGGGTCTGGCGTACAGGAAAACCCGAACATCTGCCAGCTGCTATCTACAATGACGGCAGCGACTCAGGTGTATGGCGTGAAAACTGGGTTTTCAAGTTGCCAAACGGGAATCTTGTTGCGATTTATAATGATGTTACTGCCTGCAAGAAGGCTGAAACGGTGTTGAAGCAGAGCCAAAAACGTTTTCGTGAGTTGGCAGATGCTTTGCCTGAAATGGTTTATGAGGCAGATACTCGTGGCGTTGTAGTTTACATGAACCAGCGAGGCTACGAATTAACAGGTTACACAGAACAATACCTCAAAAAAGAAATGCGTTTGTTTGATTTATTCTCACCTGTTGACTCGAAAAAAACAAAGAGCGCAGATGCCGCTTTGTCGGGTCCGCTGCGGGGTGAGTTCTGGGTAAAGAAAAACGCTGGTGACCTGTTTCCTGTTGTGCTGGAAAGTGTGCCTGTTTTTTCCGAAGGTAAAGTAGCAGGCGTTAGGGGTGTAGCTATTGACTTGACGGAAATCAAGCACAAAGAGAAGCTTCTTGAAAGCAAAGCCCAAGAATGCCAAAAAATCTTGGATGGCATTAATGATTGGCTGTTTGTCATAGACAAAAACCACGTAATCAAGCAAGTTAACAAGAGCTTTTACACGGCTTTGAAAAAGAAACCTGAAGACCTTATCGGTAAACATTGCTACGAAGTTGTTCACGGCACAAACAAGCCTTGGGCTACCTGCCCCGCTGTACGAACCTTCGCAACCAACACCATACAAGCCCAAGAGGTACTTGACGACAAAATAGGCATACCCCTGAATGTCATCACCACGCCGCTTCAAAAACAAGACAACGAATCCCCCCAATGCGTCCACATAGCCCAAGACATAACCCCGCAAAAAGAAACCCAAGAAACCCTCAAAAACACCACGCAAGAGAAAAAATGCCAAGAAGAAGAAATCGCTGCCCTACTACAAGGCACATACGCCGTCTTGAAACACCCAAATTACAAAGATGCCATACGCGTCATATTCGAATCCTGCAAAAACCTAACCAAAGCAGCTGCCGGACATATTGCATTGCTTTCAAAGGCCAACTCCGATAGCAAGGTGATTTTCAGCGATTCTGGAAAACTTGGCTCTATATTTGACCCTGACCCATCCACACCCATAAAAGCCTTGCAAAAACAAGCTTACCAAACCCGACAAGCAGTCTACCAAAACGATTTCTCCAAAAACAAAAAACGCAGGGCTTCTCCAAAAAGCCCGCAGATTGACAATGTTTTGTTTGCTCCCTTGGTTATCGAGAACGAAGCGGTGGGAGTTATAGAGCTTGTCAACAAACCTGGCGGCTTCACCAACAAGGACGCCGCAATAGCAAGAGCTTTTGGAGAATACGCCGCCATAGCAGTAAACAACAACTGGAACTGGGAATCAATCAACAAAAAAGAGGCGCTTTTGAGGGCAATAACAAGTTCTGCTGCCGATGCCATAATTCTAATAGACGCCCAAGGAAAAGCTGCTTTCTGGAGCCCTGCAGCAGAAAAAATGTTTGGCTACACGGAAAAAGAGATGCTGGGGAAAATTCCTCACTTGTTTTTGACTCCAAAGAAAGTGCATAAACTCTATCAGAAACAGTTTAAACAATTCCAGTCTTCTCCTAACCAGTCACTTGTAAGTCCGTCGGAGGTTTTAGTGAAAAACAAAGAAGGCACAGAGTTTTACGTAGAGTTTTCCCTTTCGTCTTTCCAGTTTGATGGCAAATGGCATGCCGTTGAAATAATCCGCGACATCACCGAACGTAAAAAAGCAGAAGCCGAAATAGCCTACGCCAAGGAAAAGTTCAGGATGTACGTGGAGAACTCGCCTGTTGCGGTGTTCGTCGCTAATGTCGATGGCAGTTTTGAGTATGCAAACGAGGCAGCGTATAACCTGCTTGGGTACCCCAATGGACAACTGGTGGGCATGTTTATTCCCCAGGTGCTTTTTGACGAAGATGTCCCAGCTGCTCTCAAAAACTTCAATGACGTTAAAGAGGACGGGCATTCAAGAATTGAGCTATCGTTGCGGACAAAGGACCGCAAGCATGTGTATGTGACGGTGAATTCGGTTAGGTTGCCCGACGGGAAGATCATGGCTTTTTGCGAAAACATAACAGAGCTCAAAAACGCTGAAAAGGAGCTGCGGGCAAACCGTGACCAAATGCAGATGATGAACGAAAAGCTGCGTGTAGTAGGCAGTCTGACCCGGCATGACGTTCGCAACAAGCTGGTTGCAGTAGCTGGAAACGCATATTTAATCAAACGCAAAAACAAAGACCAACCCGACACAATAGAGCGACTCACCGATATGGAGCAAGCGGTCAAGGATATTAACAGGATTTTTGACTTCACAAAGATGTACGAACAACTAGGTGTTGAAAACCTTACCGTAATCAACGTCGCCCAAACCATCGACGAAGCAATCGCACTGTTTCCTGCTTTACCCGACTTAGACGTCAAAAACAAATGCCAAGGACTAAACCTTCTTGCCGACTCCTTCCTACGACAACTTTTCTACAACCTAATCGATAACTCCAAAAAACACGGCAAACACGTCAAAAACATCCAGATCAGCTACGAAAAAACCCCAGATGACAACCTGCTCTTGATCTACCAAGATGACGGCGCAGGTATAACCGAAGAAAACAAGAAAAACCTGTTCAAAGAAGGCTTTAGCACCGCTGGTTCAACAGGCTACGGACTGCACCTAATCAAAAAAATGATCGAAGTCTACGGCTGGACCATACAAGAAACAGGCACCCCCGGGAAAGGCGCCAAATTCGTAATAACCATCCCCCAAACAAACCTAAGCGGAAAAGAAAACTATCAAATCCAAACCTAACCTCCTTTTCTACCCTAAAACAATTAGGACCAACAAACAAACCCTTTTTTCGCGTCAAACCCAAAGCATGCCTTCAGTAACAGTTATCTGTCTGAATCGCAAACAACAATTAACACCTCAACAGGAAAACATGCCCGCACACAAACGCAGTCCCCAAGCAGGGGTCGCCGAGCATGGCCAAAGGCGTAGGCTTCAGGCGCCTATCCTGCAGAGGTTCGTGGGTTCAAATCCCACCCCCTGCACCATATGTAATCATTTCAGTTTTTCAGAAGGGGTTGCATGTTGGCTGTTTGGAATTGCTGGAAGGCTTTTTTGTTGTATTGTTTGGTGAGTTGTTGGGTGTAGGTTTGGAGTGCTTTGAGAGTGTGGGCTTCGCCGAGTTCTTTGGAGAATGTGATTTGTAGGGTCCAGCCTTTGTTTCGCATGTAGCCCATGCCTGTGGTGAGGTCGGCTTGTTTGGTGCCCTTTGACGCGGCGCGTTCACAGTGAACTCCCAACTCGGATAGGATCTTGAAGATTGTCTCGTTAACAAAAGACCACATGGCAAGGTTTTTTTCTTTGCCGCGGTTTTCTATGTACGTTTGGGCGTCGACAATGAGCATGTTTGTGTTTTCGTCGAATGTGCCGTAGTGACCCAGTATCCAAAGGAATCTGAAAACGTGTGCTCTTAGGTTTTCAAGTTTGTTTTGCTGAGCAAACGTGTCGGTATCTCGCAGACCCAACGACGAACGCGCTAACCCCGCTAATAAGTCGTGAAGCGCCCTAAACGCTTCAACCTCTTCGCTGGAGTACGGTAGTTCCTCGGGGAAATCCGTAACTTTCACTTTGGGGGTTGGTGCTTTGGCTGGTTCCACAATGTCTTGGGGCTGCAATGTTGCCCGAATAGCTTCCAAGCGTTGTATTCCCTCAAAGGGCTTAACAAAAACGCGGTAATCCTCTTCCTCTAACGTTGCTCCCAGACGTTGCTCCACGGTTTTTCGGTTCCACGCACCCGCAGTCGCCTTCAAAGTATCGCAGGGAAACCGTGTACAGTACGCGCAGTTTGCAATTCCCGTTTTATCTATGCATTGGCGTATCAGGCATCTGCGGTTTGGCAGCATTGACCCCTTGGGAATCTGCTCGTCAGGCGTCTGGCACGTTGGACACGCCGTCCTAATGGGCATGTACCCTAAGATGGTTTTTGCCCTGTTCTTGTACACCTCAAACTCTTCAGCTGACATGCCTTCTCGCGGATAAGGTCCCCACGGACATGAACCGCAGTCTATGCCGCATTTGGAAACAAGACTTGACATGCACTGTCCCTCAAGGGCAAAACATGAGTGCGATACAAAAACCTTTCTAAGGCAGCTACATCACACGATAAGAGCCGCACAAACCTTTAGATACAGCCTAATCCCAAGCAAATACTTTGGTTTTGCTAACTCCACACGGGGCGGTCTTAGGGTTTTTCTGGTTTGGTTTTGTTGGTTAGTTGGCTTATGATGGCGGCTAGAAAAAGGTCAATGCGTTCGTGGGTTTTGCCAAAGTCTGCTATAGCAGTTATTGTTGTGACGGGGGTTTCTGCGGCTACGGTGATTTGGGTTGTTTTTTCGGAGACTGGGTCTAGGATGATTTGTAGGAGGGAACTGTAGGACATGAACGATTTTTTTGTTTTAACTGTGAGGCTGTGCTCTGTCTTGTTGGTTTCTTCTATGCTCCATTTGAGGGCTGTGATTGCTTTGTGCATTGCCGTCCACACTTGATCTAAAGGGTAGTCAGCTTCTACCGCTTCTTTTTCTTTACGCAGATAAGCCATAATATCCACGGCAAAACCAAGAAGCTACAGCTATTTAAAACATACAGAAAACCCGCGGCTCAAACCATTTCTCTCTTATGAAAAACCCACAAGCTGCCACACAAAACCAACCCCGCAATTACTGCCGCCCCCAAAACCAACTCTATCAACGAAAAACCCTGAATGCTTTCGGGCACAACTGCGATGCTGCTTAGGGAAACCTCGTCTACGACGCTCACTGAATCGTGCCCAATGTAGAATTCGGTTCCACGCGCTACCTCCCCGCTTGGGTTTTGAACACCCGATAACACCTGCACCTCCTGCTCTACTCCGTCCACGTAAATCTGCATACCCAAAGTTAAGCTGCGAACAAACACGACATGAAACCACTCATCCAACACTATAACAGGCTGCGTTGTAACTACTTCATTAAACACGCCCTCCTCATCTAGCATGAATCCTCTAAGCGCACCCAAAGGCGGCGAACTATTGTCTATGGGCGGTTCCCCATTGAAGGCAAACCCAAAAATGCGCATCGGAAACTTTTCAGGCGTGCGCAGGCATTCGACGACGATGTTGCTGTAGGCGACGTTTTTGAATTCTTTAACGTTTACCCATGCGTCTATGGTGAATTCGCCGTGGATGTTGAGCGTGGGTGAGGCGGTGACGTAGGCGTAGTCGGTTCCGTTGAAGCGTAGGGCGTTGCCGTTTTTGCCTTCGACAAGTACTGGCGTGAAAACATCGCCTCCTGACGACTCCAAAACCACAGCGTTATTCCCCAAAGCATCAGGCGTAGCTCCGTTGGGGGAGACTTCGTCAAAATGCCACAGAGCACTGGCTCCGTCCGTGGTTTCTGCCGTGAACGGTAAAGCTGGCGGGGCGGCGTTTTGATTCAGGCTAAACGGCTTGCTCAAAGGATGATAATCTATGTTGCCCTCGTAAACGGTGTATCCGCCGTTGCCTGTGCCGTCGTAGCCGCTCCAGTAGTTGCCCTCTGCGCCGTTATCCCAAACCTGCACGTTATGCGTCGAAGTCACGTCCACATGGTACGTGTTGTTTTCAAAGTTGTTGTGGTAGAACGTGTTGTTGTTTGGGGCTGCAAAATACGACGTAAAATGAACCCCCAACATGTTATCCGCTATAGCGTTGGCTGCGATTATGCAATCTGAGGCTCCAAGGTAGATTCCGCTCTCACTGTGGCTTGTTATGTTGTTGCCAAAGACCACAGAGTACGAAGCGCCCAATCCGATGCCTCTTTGATTGCCTGCCAAACTGTTTCCTGTAATGGTGTCCAAGTATCCGTCTATGGCTATGCCTGACTTTGCACTATTTGTTATGTTGTTGTTGGTTATGGTGTTGTGGGAGCCGCCGCATATGCGTACGCCGTCTTTTAGGGCTGTGGTTATGTTGTTGTCGGTTATGGTTGTAAAGAGTTGGACTGAGCAAAATACGCCGTAGTATATGCCTTCTATGCTGTTGCCTGTTATGGTGCAGTTATCGCCTGCTACCTTGATTGCTGTAGCATAATTTGTTGATTGCGTGTAGTTTTGGCTTTGGATGGTGAATCCTGTAAGTGTTATGTCGTTTGCGGCTAAAGTGAAAACAGAGTTGCCGCCGCGTTCTACTCCGCCTTCACCTACAACTACTGTTTGCGTATCCTCTCCAGCAATAACTAAAGCCTTATCCACATACAGGTTCTCATAGTACACGCCTGCCCTGACTTGTATGGTGTCGCCTTGATGCGCATTTTCTACAGCCGCATTTATAGACGGATAATCATCAGGCACAATCAACGTGGACGCCGCTTGCACATAGAACGTAGCTGAACCAAATGCCTGCGCCACAAGCAACGCGGCAACGGCGGCTAAAACCATAACACTTGGCTTCATACGGGCTTCACAACACCATAAAGAAAGCTGTCCCTATTAGCTCTCCCCCAAGAACAAGCCGTTCCCCTAAAAGAACGCCCTCAGAAGATTCTTGTTCATTTTCACTGTTCTCTCTACTGCTGCGGCGGGTTGTTGGAGCGTTTGCTTTTTAGCTGATTAGTGCCTAACCGCTTGAAACAGAGCGTGACTTCAATGAAGAAAAAGGTTCTGACCACCGTTTCAGTGGAGGATGATTTGCTGGTGGATTTGACGTTTCATAACGTGCCTGCCAGCTTGATAGCGGATTTCACTGCAAAAGTGGTCAAGCCTTACTACGCTGGAAGCCTAACCTGTGCACTCAAAGACCTAATGCAAAAAGCCGTAGCCGACCAAGAATTCGTGCAAAACCACATAACTCGCTGACCGCTACAAACAAGCTACTTTATAGCAAAAAAGAAAGAATGGGTGTTGAGGTCAGAGGAACCCTTTACGCTTTTTTCTACCTCTTAAAACAACTATAGCAATTACGACTACGATTACTACCGCTATTATGCCTGCTATGATGTGTAGCGGTAATGACAGATTATCGTCCCCAGAGGTGTTGCCATTGTCGTTTGAAACCGCCCAGAGGTTTGTTTCTTTTATCATCCAAATAACTGAGCCAGTTTCTTCGTTGTCAAAGTATTCTACTTCATCCTGTGCCTCCACGAGTACTCCAGTTACTTTGTCCAAATAGAACGCTGTCCGCCTCGTGCCGATTGTATTTGCGTCATTGCTTTCGGAGTCAACAATGGGCGCTGTTAATTCGACAATGTTTATTTCTCTTTCTCCGTCGGCGTAGCTGCGGGTTATTGTCTGGTTTATCGTGATTGTGTCGTTGCCCAGTGGATGCAGTAGGTCGCCTGCGGTTAGGTCAGCGCCGACTATGCCTTCAAAGGGAGATTGAACGTAGTAGTAGCTTTCTCCTGTTTCTATGTCCCATGTGACAAGGTATGGCTGCTGAGTATTGTTAACGAAATTCCAAAGCTGAGTCGTTGTGACGTTAGGCGCAGAAACAATCGTCACCTTGACCGTAAAATTGCCGGTGCTGTTCATTTGCTGCAGTTCAGGGGGAACAGTTGCGCTGCTGTTTTGTGAAGTCCAGTATGCTTTAACATCGTAAACCATTTCGTCCCCGTTTGATACGCCAGGAACACGCGTTTGAGCATACGTTTGAATTGCCATGCCAAGACATAAAATAGCAACTAGAGAAAACGCCAAGGTCAGTTTCAAATTCATACAGATCACGCTTAATGCGTGCGATTCGTTTTTATGGTTTTTCCCAAATGCCGTTTTTCCCTTGCAAACCTTGTGGTTCTAGCCAATTTGTCAGATCTGTTATAGGCAGTTTTTGACGTTGCGCAGGTAGGACATGACTTGGTCAATTTTTGGTTCTGAAAAATTGAATGCTAACTCTATGGCTGCTTTGATTTTGGGTTCAGGCGAAAGGTCTACGGTGGTTATGGCGTGGTCGATGTTTGTTAGAAGTGAATCCCATGGGATGGTGATGGGTTGCCCTCTGAGGTTGTAGAGTGTAAGTAGGTACGCGCTGGTTTTGTTTAGGCTCCCCTTGAACGCCTGAAGATGCACTTTAATCTGAAGGGAGTCATAGGTTGCTCCCGAAAGATACTGAGTTAAAACTTTGTATTGTTCTTCTACATTATCTATAGAATCAATAAGGTCCTGTCTTATGCGTGCTTCCGTGTTGCCTTGCATACTTTTCCCCTTATGCTTGTTGGTTGCCCAGTACAAAAACCTAGCGTGTTGACTGCAAGCTATTTTGTTAGAAGCGTGTGTCCATCAAAAGTTATTGACCTAAGTGTGGCTTCGTTTAGTTGAACTACGTTGGCGGGAATCGGTGCATACTCCAGTTCAGGCGCACAATCTTGCCCCTCATGCACAACCCACCACAAAAACTCAACCAGTTCCGCTGCCTCGTTTTGGGTGATGTCGGGAATCACGTTAAGTTCGCTGTAAACCATCATGTAGCTAAAGCTCACTATGGGGTAAGCTTGGGGATCAGGTGTATTTAGCAGGTTCACTTCAGTCCAGTCTTCATCGCCTGCGGGAAGCCCCTCAAAAGCCCCTGACTGAGCTGCAATCTGCGTGGATTCAAGAGAAGGAACCACAAAATTCCCCGAAGGATTCCTAACAGCCGCCACCGACATATCATTCTGGATCGTATAAGCCAGCTCCACATAACCAATACTGTACGGGTTACCTTGAACCACACCCGCCAAACCAGGGTTTCCCTCAGCACCAAGCCCAACTGGCCACGAAACCGTCTTATATGCACCGATCGAAGCATTCCACGCAACGCTAACCTCACTTAAATAGCTCGTAAAAATAAACGTAGTTCCCGAACCATCCGACCTGTGCACAACCGTTATCTCCTCTGAAGGCAACAAAACCCCCACGTTTATATCCTGAATTGCAGGGTCATCCCACCTCGTTATGGTTCCAGCAAAAATGTCTGCTAAGGTTTCCCCTGTCAAATTAAGCCCGGTGGGTATGTCTGGGAGGTTGTATGCGACTGCAACTGCGCCGATTGTTTCGGGGATATGGAGCGCGTTTGGTGCTTGGGTTCGGTCTGTGGTGCTTAAGGGTACGTCGGAACAGACAAAGTCCACGCTTTTTTCTTGAAGCGCATTTATGCCGCTGCTGCTTCCGCTACCTGAGTAGGTGATTTGTATGTTGGTTTTTACGAGGCGATAGTTGTTTATCATTTCTGTGAGGAGGGGTTTGGGGAAGGTTGCTCCTGTGCCTGAGAGGGCGACTGTTTGGGGTGGTTGTGATGAGTGGATGTAGCTTAGGGCTGCGGCTAGGGTTATGGCTATTAGTGCTACTGCGATGAGGATTTTAGGCGCTGTTTTCATCTTTTTGTCCTCTGGTTTTGTTTTTATTATGCGTTGTGAACGTTGTGTCTTAATCATTGGTATATAAGTAGTCCTTAGAAAATCCATACTTTCTATAGGTTGGGCTTATTAGTTTGGGTGTATGGTTTTGTGAGTGAGTACGCGTAGTAAAACACAAGTGTTAATATAAAAGATTAAGGTTGGTTGAATGGAGAACGCCCAATGAGCAAAAAAACCTTCGACGCCCTCCTCTGCGAATCCATCGACGAAGTACTAACAATCCTAGGCGAATCCGTAAAAAAAACCATAACACACCATCTACAACACACCTTCAACTTAAAACCCCAAGAAACCCCACAAAAACCCCAATACTTCGCCTTTGCCCTCGAAGAACTCCTTGGTCCAGGAGCAAAATACGTCCAAACCATTATTCTCAAACGGCTATACACAAAAATCCAGCCCCATTCCATGCCCACGTTGACAGATGAACCGTTCAGTCAACAGGTAAAACAGGCTGCTAAGGCATATTCTATGCAACAAAGTGATGACAACGCATGAAGCTTCGGACAAAAACGCTTTTGCTCTTTGCGGGGACAACAATTTGTCTCATCGTAATTTTGCATTCAATTTCTGAAAACATCATTTTAAGCAATTCCCTGCAGCTTGAACAAACCGAAGTGGGCAACTCCATTGGGCAAGTTCAAATCGCGTTGAATAACGAGTTAACCCAGTTCCAAAGCAGCGCCTACAGTTGGGTCAACAAAAACGACATAGCATCGTTTGTAAAAAAACACAACAGCACATTACCTTTATCCAGCCAAGAAGTCGAATCACTAGTTGACTTAGGCGCAAACTACATCCTAATCTACGACGTTCAAGGCAAATTTGACTCAGGCATAGGCTTTAACCTAACAACATACCAAAAAGAGTCCATCCCCGATAACCTGATAACCGAAATTGAAGAAAACGAGAAAATCTGGAACCTGCAAGAACTTGACAGCGGCATAACTGGCTTTTTATTGCTCTCCAACAAGCCCGCTATTATTGCTTCTAGTCCTCTTTTGGCTGTTGGTGTTGATGATGGTTCAATGCAGGGGGAGCTGGTTTTGGTTAGGTATTTTGATTCGGCTACGGTTGCGGCTTTGTCTCGCAGTGTACGTTTGCCCGTGACGCTAGAGTTGTATGATGCCTGGCAAGGTTCGGCTGTTGAGCAAACTCGAAGTTCCCTTTCCCCCACCACATTCTCCCAAGCCATAGACACCAACTACATCATAGGATACAGTGTCGTAAATGACTTGAACACGCAGCCCGCATTCGTCTTAGGCGTCACCATCCCAAGAAACGTATACGTCCAAGGCATCATAACCGTCAACTACGTGGATATGCTGGTTCTTGCAAGCTGTGTCGTGTTTAGCGTAGCCGTTGTTTTAATGCTTGAATTTTTCATGCTCTCCAAACTAAGCAAACTAAACGAAGCCGTCAGCAAACTAAGCCACCGCCAAAACCTCTCCGAACGCCTCCCCACAACAGGCAACGACGAAATCACCACCCTAACAAAATCCATAAACAACATGCTAAGCGAAATCGAAGACAACACCCACAAACTCCAAAAAGCCGAACGTTTCTCCGCCATAGGCGAACTCTCCTCCATGGTCGCCCACGACCTACGCAATCCCCTGCAAGGCATCGCCAACGCCGCGTTTTTCCTAAAACGAAAAGCCAACCCCCTAACCACCGAGAAGGAAAAAGAGATGATACGGTTAATCGAGAATAACGTGAAGTATTCGGATAAGATTGTGCGTGATTTGCTGGATTATTCAAGGCAGATTAAGCTGGATTTGCAGCCTGTGACGCCTAAGTGTTTGCTTGTGGAAACCTGCAGCTTGGTTAGCGTGCCCCAAAACATCCACGTTGTGGATAAGACCTTGGATAGCCCCGTTGTTTTGGTGGATGTGGATAAGATTAAGCGGGTTTTTGCTAACATGGTAACTAATGCGTGTGATGCTATGCCTAAGGGGGGTACGCTTACGGTTAGCTGCGAATCTGTGGGGGAGGAGGCGCTGTTTATTTTCTCGGATACGGGCGCGGGTATGTCAGAGGAAACCCAACGAAAGCTTTTCCAGCCCCTGTTCACCACCAAAGCGAAAGGCATGGGTTTTGGGCTTTCCATTTGTAAACGAATCGTAGATGCGCACGGAGGCAGAATTATGGTCAAAAGTGCCCTAGGCGAAGGAACAAGTTTTAATATTTACTTGCCTGCTGTATCAAAGCTTGAGGGGAGATGAGAAGAGTTGAGCGAAAAAACCTACTCCATACTTGTAGTCGATGACGACGAAAGCATACGTTCATCCATAGCCGCCGTCCTAGACATGGAAGGCTACATCGTAGAAACCGCCGAAACAGGCAAAGAAGCCCTACAAAAAACCCAAAACAAACCCTACGACATAGCCCTAATCGACTTCAAACTACCCGACACCGCAGGAACCGACCTGCTCGACCAATTCAAACCAACCACCCCACCCATGATAAAACTCATCGTAACAGGCTACCCCTCCCTACAAAGCGCCATAGACTCAGTAAACAACGGCGCCGACGGATACATCCAAAAACCCGTCGACATGGAAAAACTCCTCGAAACCATAACCAAATACATCAAAAAACGCGAAGAAAACCGCAAATACAGCGAACAAAAAGTCATCGAATACATACAAACCCGCGTCAAAGAACACGAACAAAACAAACAACAAAACCAAAACCCCAACAACCCCAACCAACCCAACAAATAACCCCACACGTTTTATCAAGCAACTCCTTCTTATCACAGTCGCCTATGATGAAAATTGCACGTAAAGACGCGGATAACGCCCAAAGCGCATCCACGAACCATGACTGAAAACAACAAGCAAACCTGAGGCGCAACAACCGCTACAGCAAGATTTTGATTGTATTTTGTGAAACTTAACTGATTGTCTTTTTATTTTCCAGACTTTAGCTTTACATTGGTCATTGAGTATAACGCTCTCTTTGTTTCCTTCAAAATGTCAATGTCTTTTTCTAAAATGAAGGTATCAATGTCTGAAAGGGTTAGCCTTTTTAGACTATTAACCCTAGCCCAATCTACACATTGACATACAAGCGACGGTAACTCTTCTTTTTCCTGTAATAGCATTGCTTTTTTCTTTTCATCATCTTCTTTTTGTAACTGCAGTCTAGCTTCAATATCTGCTTGCCGTATTTTCAATTCAATCTCAGGTGGAAGAAAGAATTTTTCAACGCCTTTTTTACTCCAAAAAAGATTGGACAACAAATGAAAGCTTATCCCATCATTTTTTGGGGATTGCTCATCTTTAAATTCTAAAATCTCTTTTGCTATTGATTCAGGGGTCGCAGTCTTCAACCAGCTAGGTACTTTAGTCTCTATTCTACCTAACACTGAGGACGGAGCTTGGACAATTTCTTCTGAAAAAGCATCCTGATTTTCCTTTGAAGGCATTTCTTGAAGACATTCAAGGAAATTAACAATCATGCATTGTTCTTCTTTCCACATCACACACTGGTTACCATGACAGGTTGTCTTAAAGAAAGGACACAAGTTCTCCATTAAACATCCACCTTTTCTAACTCAGTCAATATATCACATATACGTTCATTCATAGTACGTTTAAGTGAGTTTGATAAGTTGATTAACTCGTCAAGGTTGTTTTTACAGGTTGTTTTAAGCCTATCTGCAATCGTTCCAATCTCTTGAATCGAATTAACAAGCTTTTGAAGTTCTTGTACATGTTTATTTGCTCTTGCAATTACCTTGTTAATTTCTTCACCCTTCAGTTCTTTTTTCTTTAAAGACTCGATTTCAACAATTTTTTTGATGACATAGAATGCGAATATGTGTCCAGACCAGTTAAGTTCACTGTTGTTAACGAAAATTGCCGTTTTGTTCATTTCAGTTTTAACCGTAATGCAACTGGAACACTTTGATATCCCAGTTCGTAATGAGATAAATATTCCATAATGAGTTCCTCTTCTTTCGATGTCTCGCCAAAACTTTTCCACCTCACTTGAAGGGACAGTGCCACTGTAGTCTTTTAGTTCTATTAAAATAGGCGTCTTTGATACCGGAGTTGTTGCTAAAATATCTGAGTATTTTCCAATTCTTGAAACATCTTCAAAAGAATCATCCATAAAATGCTCTTTTAGACTTGCATAAACGGTTTCCACCGTCATTTTCCCTTTCTTTGTTGGAGTTGAGAGCGTTGGAATTATAAGTCTTATTTGCTCCCTTATTGTCTCAATATCCTGACGTAGCGGTGAGAAAAATTCTTCAACTGTTTCTTTGCTTGTGCTTATTGATGCATGGGATGCAACCATTTCTCCGAGGATAATATATTTTTCAATAACTTCATCTCTTCGTGTAAGTGTGATGTTTTCTACTATTTCTTTTGCTCGGGGGTCTTTAAGAGATATTGTTAGGCTCATTTCGTGTGCACCGGATTTCATGAAAGATTACCTGTAGCTAAATTATATGGCATCAATATTTAAAATTTAAAAGACTTAAGTTATCTTGGTGTCACATGTCATTTAATAATTGACTCTTATCAAATTATGGAGCTCTATTTGATGCCTCATCATTTTGGCGGTGTGTTGGTTATGACCTGGTTTTATCTTTAGCAATATTTCTTGTTGTTATTGTTGATTCAAAGTTTCGATTTGGAGATAATGATTAAATGGTGAGGGTGCTATGTTACCGTTTAGAGTGTCTGATGGTTTGCATTGGTTGGCGATTAAGCTTTAGGCATGAATGTAAGACTGTTGGGTGGTGGTTTGGGTTTGAGGTTGTTGGTTACGGGTGCTTTTGGGAATATTGGTAAGGCAGTGATAGGTGAGGCGTGTAGTCGGGGTCATGAATTGGTGGTTTTTGAGGTGGATAATAAGAAGACTCGGAAGGCGGCTAGGCAGTACAAAGACAGAATAGCTGGTGTGGTTTTTGGTGATATCAGAGATTTTGGGTCGGTTAAAGCTGCGGTTGCTCAGTCTGATGCGGTGATTCATCTTGCGGCGATAATTCCTCCGTTATCAAAAAAGAACCGTGACCTCACAATGGCGGTTAATTACGGTGGCACCGAAAACCTGCTAAAAGCAATCCAAACAGCTAACCCGGGTATGCCGCTTGTTTTTACTTCCTCGGCAAGCGTCATGGGACCTACCCAGCATCAAAACAGGCTGGTCAACCGAAATGACCCCCTAGTTGTTACGGGGAATTATGAAGAATCGAAAATCAAATGTGAAGAACTCCTAAAACGCAGCGCGGATAACTATCTTGTTTTCAGACTTGCTGGGGTGCTTCCAACTTTCTCGCCGTGGTCCTTTAGAGACGTCTTCCCTTTGCTGGAAGAGATTTTTGATATGCACCCAGATATGCGACTTGAAATGATAACCGCCCAAGACGTCGCCACCGCATTAGTCACTGGCGCCGAAAAACTAAAAACGAAAGCCACACCCAAAAACCAAGCCTACATCCTTGGCGGCGGAGAAAAAAACGGCTGGCAACTCCACGGCAAACAATTCCTCTCATCCTTCTTTGGCGCATTCTCCTTACCCCTACCCGACACAAAATACTTCACCCCAAACATCAACACCTACCACCTAGACTGGTACGACACCAAAAAAGCCCAACAAGAATTCAACTTCCAAAACCACACCCTAACCCAGTACCTGCAACAACTACAAAAATCCGCCCGACCCTTCAAACTACCCATAACACTGCTCCGACGATTCATCCTAAAAAAACTCACACAAATGTCCCCCTACCACCCCCAAAACGGTTAAAGCCTGACCTGCTGGCGGTTAGGTGGGCGTGGCGTTTTCGCATTACTACTGGGCATAGAAGCGAACCATAATTTATCAAAATGTGAACTGGAAAATTACTGGGCGCATGGATGGAAGATACTTTGCGTCTGTTAAATGGAAGCGGAGCTATCCCTAAAAATGAATCTTTAGTCCAAATAAAGGGTTAGTTAAGCTGTAATGCATGAAGCAAGTGTTTCATGGAGTTATGGTCAAGCGGATATTCTGTATTTGGATTGGGTAGCAAATACGTATTTCCACAATACATGATTATTACACCGCTTAGATATTTGGCTTCATTCTCATAAAAAATCCCTGTTTTGTCGGGATTTATTGATAAATTCTCTAACCCTGAATCTGTATATAATTCAAATATCGTTTTTCTAGCAGCAATTGAATTTCCATACAAAGCTCTTTTGTAATCAGTTATATCATATTCCCACTTTTCACAATCAATAACACAAAAAACTGGAGAATATGCCTTGAACTGTTTGTTTTTCTTATCAAAAACACTGCGAATTTTCCTCCTTATCTGCTCAGAGACAACGTTACTTTTTAGTTGGCAAAAAGATAAAGGTGTGGATTCTGTTGTGCCATCAAGACGATTCTTATATATTTTGATTTCATAGCCTGCTGCTGGAAAGCATCCAGTTATCCCCGCGCCTATCTTAGCTTTGATTTCCTCAAGTAATTTATCTTCCTGATATTCGTTAAGCTCAAGACTATCGTCAAAAGTAATTTGAACCCTTAAATCGGATTTAATTCGTCCAATTTCGCCCATAAGACGACCTATATCCACGGGGGTTTTAATCAATCCGACTTCAAAATACACATTTTTTCCCAGCAGACATGTTTTTAAGTCAGGCGTGGCTTTGCCCGCTTTGCCATTTTCTTCCCTAATAAATTCTGGTTTTAAACTTTTTATTTTTCTAGCAAACTCTAATTCGACAATGTAGCTTTCCCAATTATTGTCCCTTTTATTCTTTATTCTATTAATTTTATGCTGGATATTTTGTAATCCTTCACTTTCTTGTAATAACCTTTCTATGTGACCTTTATAGGTTGGGACCAGTTCAAACCTTTTAACTAGTGGGTGGTCTTTCTCAAAGTCTCCAATGAACTTTTTGAGAAATGGATAATTTGTGTAGTCCATACCGCGAATTATAATCGATCTTGTTTATAGAACCTTGTTTTTTCTTTTCTAAGAACATGGAAAACGGAAATAATGATGCAAAACTAGGTGTGTTAGTGAAATAGGCTGGTGTGTTGGTTGTAACCCGCTTTTTGTTTTTTGTGGCATTTGGCTTATCGGGCTACCTGCGCCTTCTGGTAGATGCTTCATCGGCGCTTGTTTGCCCTTTCCACTTGCAGGTCAGCCGTTTCACCGTGCCTTCCCAGCGGACTCTACGTCTGGACGTGTCATTGACGTGTCTGGGGGGACGTTCGTTTCTGCTCTGTTGCCAAGCCTCTCGGCTTCCCCGTTTGGGGTGCAATTCTACGTGTGAGCGGAGTTTCCTCAGACCTCCAAAGGTCCGAAAGCCACACACCAACTCACCAGCCCAACCACAAAAACGGGTGCAGGCAAATAAATATACCCACAGAAAAGGCTTTGAAACGCGGTTATTCTCGCCAGTGTTGGGGCTTGTTTAGGGCTTCACAGCAAACTATTGTGCCTTTGACGCTGCCCAAAACGTTCGGGCGAAGCTCCTGCACCATCCAAGCATCCGCAACCTCCTTGGGAATCGGGAACGGTGCCTGCAAACCAAACTTTGCCGCGGGCGTAAACCCCGCTTTAGGATAATACGCAGGGTGACCTAACACAAAAACCAGCTCAACGCCTGATTTTTTGAGGTATGCTAAGCCGTGTTTGATGAGGTTTTTGCCGACTTTTTGGTTTTGGAATTTGGGAACGACGGCAAGGGGTGCTAGAAGCGAGATTTTTACGTGGGGCTCGTTGGGCAGGGCTCCTTTGGTGAATAGGATGTGTCCTGCGGGTTGGTTGTCGATGTACGCGAGGAGCGATAGCAGCGGCTTTGCGGTGGGGTCAAAGAGCATGTCACGGGTCAGGTTTGCTTCCTTATCGTACCCAAACGCTTCACGCTCAACAAACAAAACATCCTCAAGATCAACCTCTCTTGCTTCTCGTATCTGCAATGCATCAAACCTTCCTTGCAGTACCTATACTTTACAGTCTTTATAAGAACCCAGCAGCCTCACGCCGACGAGCAATCAAACAACAAAAAATACTCGCAACCTTCTGCAGACAAAACAAAACAGAACCTAACAAAACCCGCCACTTTCACCAACCTATTAGCCGCCTAATAGCATCCAAGTTTTAATTCTATGCAGAAAAGGGGGGAGGGGGTCTATATTTTTGCTGTTTCTCAGGTTGGGTTTGTGGGTTCAAAATCCGTTGTCCTGTGCGTGTTTGGTTGATAGTAAGTGTTAACTATTGCGTTGGCTTTTAGGCGGTTATGAATAGGCGTGTCATAGTGGTTACGGGAACTCCTGCAGTTGGGAAAACTACGTTGTCTAAGCAGCTTGCAGAGGATTTGTCTGCTCGATATGTTAATTTGACGGAGCTGGCGAAATCTGAGCGGTTGCTTGTGGGCAAAGACCCCGACCGTGACACCCAAATCATCGACGAAGACAAGGTGCGCCAAAAACTCGCCCAGCTGCTCCAGCAAACCCCAAACGCCGATTTCATCGTTGATGGGCACTACGCCGCCGCAGTAACGCCCCCAGACGCGGTGACCCAAGTGCTGGTGCTTAGGCGCCACCCCAAAGAACTCCACGCCCAAATGCAGCAAAAAGGCTTTAGCACCCAAAAAATCCAAGAAAACCTCACCGCCGAAATCCTTGACGCCTGCCTCGTTGAAGCCCTAGCGCATCAATCCAAAGAAAAAATCTGCGAACTTGACCTCACTGGCAAAAACGTAGAGCAAAGCCTCAAAGCCGTCCACGATGTGCTTGCAGGCAAAGCCCCCTGTGTTGTGGGCATGATTGATTGGATTGCGGTTTTAGAAAAAGAAGGCGTTGTGGATGAGTATTTGCGCTTTTAGCGGGGTTATTGTAGGCTGCGGGTTATTTTGTATATGGTGATGAGTGTGATTTTGCGTCGGTTGGAGTAGGATTTTGCGTGGTCGCTGAATTTTTCGCCTATCATGATTGGGTTTGATAATCCGATGTCGGCGGAGGCGGTGTCGAGGTTGATGATGACGTTGACGCCTATAGTGCGGTTCCAGTCTCGTATCCAAACGGCTTGTTCGCCGGGTCCTTTTTGCACGATAAGGTCAAACTGTCGGGTAATTCCGCTGTAACCGTCTATGGCAACTGCTTCGCTCTTCACTTGGAATCCCTCTTTTTTGAAGTACCGCAACGAAAGCTCCATCAAACGCGGCTTCTCAGCTATACTTGTCACTATGCACGTTCCCCAATAACATTATCTAACTGTATGTGGAAAAGGCTTTCGCTAAAAAAGTGACTAAACATGCCCTCGACGCTTATAGTTGAATGCCCAAACTGCGGCGGCTTACTTATGGCAGCATCCGACAAGAAAACCCGCACCTGCCCGTACTGCACCAAACGAATCAGCCTGCATAAAGCCAAACGCGTAGCAGCTGCACAAAACGTTTTCGAAGCCTCAAACATGCTGCGCATACTCAAAAGCCAACGGCAAACAAAAAAGAAACCACAAAAAAAGGATTATTTGGAGCGGCTGTAGAGCCCCATCAACTCGCCCTGAGCTAGGATGTGTCCTTGCATTGCTTTTTCCAAATCGGCTTTCGTGGTTACTTTTGCATCGAGGTTTAGCTGAGTGTCGAGTGCGTAGACTTTGAAGAAGTAACGGTGGGTTCCAGAGGGCGGGCATGGACCCATATATGATGCTTGCTTGTCACTGTTAAGCCCCTGCGCGCCTGCAACCGCGTTCTCCGCAATCGTACCCGTGGGCGGTATATTCCACATCAGCCAGTGGTCAAAGGTTCCCATCGGAGCATCAGGGTCATCCACTATTAACGCCAAGCTTTTGGCGTCTTTTGGTATGCCCTCAACAGTCAAAGGCGGACTGATGTCTTCGCCATCACACGTGTACTTGCTTGGTATACTCTTGTTATGTTCAAAAGCCGAACTTTTAACCGTCAAACTCGCCATTCAAAATCACCTAACACAACCCTGCTAACCCAATGCAACCTCAAAAACCTATCTAACCGCCGCCTTTTGCCATGTGGTTTAGGGTTGTGGGGTTTGGGTGGTTTCTGGCTGTGGCTGGGTGTTGCCTGTTTTTGGTGGGGCGAGTTTGGGTGCTTTAAACATCAAGAAGCCCCCTGCTACTCGTAGTATGGCTGCGGCTATGAACAGGTAGATTCCAGCGCCTACGCCCCAGTTTACGGTGGTGGTTCCAACGATGGGGAATGCTGTGCTGGTTGTTCCTTGGATGGGGTTGGAGGCTATGGTTTGTATCATGGTGGTTACTTGGACGGGTATGTCTTGGGTAGGTAGTAGTCCTGATGCAAACGGCAAGAACGCGGGTAGTTGCGAGATGAAGATCAGGATGATTATTATGGGGAGCAGTAGGGTTACGGCGCCTGTCATGAGTTTTAGCCCCAAGCTTTTGCCGCTTCTAACCCCCAGCACGTCAAGCGCTAACAGTATGACTCCCGCACCCAATGCGATAGCAAAAGGCATCTGAGTAGCAAACAAGCTGGTGTAGCCCGAAGTTGAATCCGAACTTGCCGCGCCCACAAACATGTTCACATTAAGCCCATTAACGCCGTCCATAGTCATCAACGTAACTCCGCCTTCCTGAGCCAAAGGCCCCGCCTGCGAAGAAGCCGTTATGGTGTACCATGGCAAAAACAACGCAGCAACCGTCAGCAAAATAGCTACGATACCCAGCATTAACCCGATGCCACCGTGTCCTTTAAGGAACTTTTTCACCATTAAGCCGCCCTTTCGTTGAATCCTGTATATGCAAACGCTTTTCCATGCGGCTCGCACGACGATGTAGATGAGAAATAGCATGAGGAAATTGGCTACGAGCCAGGCGAGGGTGAAATAGTTGCCTTCGACGGTGAAAGTGGTGCTTAGGTACAGGTCTGGATATGACCATCGGATTCCATCCTGGTTGAAGACTGGTCCGTGGGGACCTGCTTGACCCAATGCGACTTCTTGCTCCGTGCCCCAGTAACCCCAGCGTCCCTTAAACTCAAGCCAGCTTTGGCTCTGTGGGTGATTATTCACTTCGCCCAGCATCACCAAATTCAGTTCTTCCGGCATAACAGTTTTTCCGTCGCTGCCCACAACGTCGTTTTCGATGCCCATTTTGCCTTGATATGCTCTGAAGTAGTTGGCGTGTGAACCTTGAGCTACGTAAACTACGGGGTGCGTATCAACTTTTTCTACGTCGTTCCATGCAGCGTTTTGTCCTGCGCCGTGTTGGGAGAGCAGAACGGTCTGTGGGTTTCCTGCACTGTCTAAAAAGACCTGAATTACTTCGATGTCACCTTGATGGTTATTGAGGGGTCCATTGTTGTAGACGTAGAAGAGCCAGTACTGAATAATCGTTGAGGTGCCTCTTTGAGTAACTCGGGCGTATGCGTGGTAACCCATGCTGGAAGCTTGGTTTTCGTAATCTTCGGCTATGCTCTTGGCGTCGCCTAGTTTGTTGTCTAAGAACAAATCGATGCTTGAGTAACTGCCTAGACTTGCGGCTGTAGGTGAAGCGTCAACAAGGGTTGGGGTTCCACCGATGTGCCTTTGTTTGAGTGTGCAGCTTTCAATGATGTAGTCTACGTTTGTGGGGTAGAACGTTTCGCCTTGAGTGAAATGAAGAACAGGTGCGTACTGTTCTGCTAACTGCGTATCAGTCTGACCACAAACAGGAGACATGAACGCTGGAGAAGCTAACAAACAAACACACAAGAAAACGGTAAACAAAACCAAATAACGACGACTCTTCAATGACCCTGGGACAGGCACGTTTTGAGTGGGCATCTTTTTTCGCTCCCACTTTTACTCTCCAGATTAGCTATTTAATATTTCGTAATACCACTAGGGGTTAAATAGTGTGTTCGAAATTCTATCTATTTTAGAGCAAGATTTATGAGAAAAACAATCAAACACTTAGTAACGCGAGGCCACCAAAGATGCGGCTCAAAACCTTAGAAGAAACATACCACGTTAACGCAGACATTGAAGAAACGTCCCTGCGGGTACAAAAGGCACTATCTGAAATCGGCTTGAAAAACGTCGCCATAAAAAAGTATGTGCCGCCCCGTTACTTACTTGTCGAATACAGCCCCAGCTGGGTTGGAAAATCCCTTGAAATAGAATTTCTCTTCGAAGAAAAACAAGCAGGTACCGACATCGCAGTCAAATGGCCCTACACCAAAGAACTCCCCGCCAAAAACGACGTCCCCGACCAATTCCGCAAATACCAAGAAGAAATGAAGAAAACCACCGAACGCATCGTCACAGAATTCAAAACCAAAATCGGCGCAGTCAACACCTAACCCAAACTCGTTTTGCACCCGTGCCTACGGTGCCCCTACGTTTCTGTTTTGGTGTGTAAAAAAGCTGGTTTGTTCTCCGCCGTGGGTTCTTGTAAAAATGGGGGCGGTTATGTGGTTTGGTCTTCGTCGTCTTCGTCTTTTTCCCATTTGGATATTGTTAGGGTTTTTTCTCCCATTTTGAAGCCTACTCGTACGTACATGGAGCTGTTCACTTTTAGTGGGAACATGCTGTCTTCGGCTAGGTCTACTGGGAGATAGATTAGGTATCTGCCTTGGCTGTTCTTGAATAGGCGTGCCTTTCCTTCATTGACCATTGACTTCACCTTTACTGAAGTGTACCTCACTTAATGACGTACTCTTTTAAATTTGCTTCCCCGTTCAAGTCTCAGTTTCAATTTCAGAGGGTATAGGAAGTAGCGGCTTTTGCACGTTTGCGTCTTTTAAACAAAACAGCAACCGCCCCTACAGAGGCGGCTATGATGCATGTTACTACCAAAATGACTGTAGCTGTACTGATAAAGATTGTCACTGTCGTTGGCTGCGCAGCGCTGCTCACAGTTGTTGAGACGCCAAAATACGTTATGGTAGCGTTAAATGTCCCAAGCGGAATCAAACCCAAATCTATGGAGCCATCGCTTCCTGTAGCGGCAGTTACAACCGTAGCATTCGCGAATTCAATAGTTGCTTTGGCATCTGTCACGGGAAGGTTCAGGTAATCCTTTACATTTAACTGGGCACTGCTAACTTGACACGCAACCTCCTCCGTTACAGGTGCATCAACAACATACAATTCTAACAAATCAGGCTTCACATCAACATCTCCCCAAACAATGCTATGGAAACGGAACTGTGTCCCGCTATCCAGCCAAAAACCCTGCCCCAAAACAGGCACCACCCCGTCGTTGGCGGTTTCAATTTGCACCTTTTGAGGCGTTATAGGCGTGTCGCCGTTTTGGTCAGTGAACTTGAACCCAACCAGATACTGTGTAACTGAATCAAAGTTTAACTTTTGGCTGCTGTCGATGGTTATGGCGGGCGTGGTATAAGTGCCGCTGCCTTCTTGGGCTACTTCGTGTGCAACGCCGTTGAGCGTGTACCCGATTAGGTTTTGGCGGGTGCTGCCTTCGCCCCAAAGATAATCCGTGGATACCGCTGTTTGGGTGCCTGCATCAAAAAAATCATCTCCTGTTGGGGACGCTGGAACCGTGGTGATGTTGTTGCCGCCCACGACTTCAAGGCGGTATTGCGTAACAGTATTTAGCGTGATTGTTTGGGGCTCATTCATGGTTATTTGAACCGTAAAAACGCCTTTTCCTTGCCGCGTCAAAGCCGTTGGGCTGTCTTGGTTTATGGCGTAGGCGGCGATGTTGATTCGTGACTGAGCAGTTAAAGCCGGTTTTGAATATGCAAAACTGACGGTAACACGCGTTCCAAGGTCATACCATCCACTGTCGCCTGCTACAGGTGGGTTTATGATGGATTCCACAAAATCGTCTGGTATGCTAAGTTCGTATTGTTCAACAGCGCTGACTTGAATCTGATGAGGTGCATCCATGACAACGGGAAATACTACGGCTTGAGCTGTCTGCACAGACGTTTCCGCTCCACTGTCCACGCGATAACCTGTTACCCTCTGACCCACCCCAGATGCCCTATCAGATACGCTCAAAAGCTGAACCTGCACCGTTGACCCTCTATCATACCATTGAACATTTTCCTGTGCCCCGACAATTTCAAGTGAATACTGCTCCGTGTACGCTATAGCGTCTGGAAGCTGGTTGGGCTGGGTTATGCGCCATTGGCTGGTCTGGGTTGCCCATCTGGTGGTCTGTGTGGCTTGCAGCGGGTTGGTTGCGGTGGCGGTTGTTTGACGCAGAGCCCAAAACGTTTGGGGCGTTATTTGTGAAAGCGTTACCTGCGTGGTTTGCACGGTACCCTGTGTGGATGCTTGAGCGGGTGCGGTGTAATAGGTTATTGTTGGGTTTTGGGTTGGATTGGTGCCTGTGATGGTGTAGCTTGTTGTTTGGGCGAGCAGGTTGTAGTAGTAGATGGTTTGGTTGGTGCCTGATGCTATTTGGGTGGGGCTGTTGCTTGCGGTTAGGACCCATTTTTCTTGGCTGTTGGAGTTTGTGCTGGCGGCGGCTACTTCAAGGTTTGTGTTTGAGTCCGTGTGCAGCGTTAACGTGCTGTCTTGAATGTATGTTGTCTGCACGTTGCCCCCTGATGTGTAGGTTACTGTGAACTGGTTGCTTTCCGAAAGCGGTGTGGACTGCCCTGCAGGTAGCAAGGTTATGGATGTGAGCAGGGATCGTCCGTAGTTGCTGGTTAAGGGGCTGCCTAGTCCTGTTACGTAGTCGTAGCCTGTGGTGGCGTCGTAGCCGTTTGAACCTGCTAGTATATCACGGAAGTAGTAGGTGTAGTTTTGGGATTGCGCGTTTAGGTACAAGTTATCGTTTGATGCAGAATGGCTTAACGCGTTGATTGCTGCCCATTGTGGAGCACCTGCGCTTGTACCGCCCACTATATACCAACGTGAATCATGGTACACCGCAAAACCCGTGGATGGGTCAGCATTGTAGGATACGTCGGGGGTGGTTCGTTTGCTGCTTTGGATGCCGTATTGTGCTTGATAATCTGGTTGAGGTTCGTAGGCGCTTATGCCTCCGCCGCTTTTACTCCAAGCCGTCTCCGAGAGCACCGTGCCGTAAGCATCTAAACTAAGCGTTGTCCCACCAACAGAAACCACATTTGCCGAACTCGCAGGCCACATACAACCCGAACCGTTATCCCCTGAAGCCGCATAAAAAACCGCGCCATACGCACTAGTAAAATGCCTGTTGCTTCGAGTCTGCGAAACAAACTCGTCCGAGCCCCAACTCATCGAAACAGAAACCACATCAGGTCGATTTCGTGCATAATCCACCGCCGATAGAAGATCATTAAGAGTTTCAGATTCCGCTTGAACCAGCAGTATTTTCGCTTGAGGCGCAATAGCGTGAGCCCACTGGACATCTAACGCTGTCTCCAACGACCACCCTTCATCAAACGAAATTTTTGGCGCCATGCTATACACTTCAAGGTCAGCCTCAGGCAAACCAAATCGCTCACTAAAAACTGACAAATCCGAAGCAATATCAGGTGCCCTATACGCTACAACAACCGCAATCGTAGACCCCGCCCCACCTGACGACGGCAAATTATACGCGCGGCGAACTTGATCAGGAGAGTACCCCGTTACGGCGTAAGGGTCTGCTAAGGGAAAGACTTCAAAAAGTGGCGATGCCTTCCCGTTTTTTTCTGTTAACGTGGCATGTGCTTGGGTTACATATACCTCGCTTAGAATTGTAACCGAAAACGACAAAACCAAGGCAAAGGCTAAGACGCGACATTTCTGCACGTATCTGTTTCCTCGTTTAAACAATTGCACAAAACCTTTAAAACGTTCTCTCACCCGCAAGCTTAGAAAAAACTTGAGATACACAAATACTTCTGGCAAAACCCAGATTTACCCAAAGCCTCGTAGTGGCTGGTTTGCTGGGACTTTGGCAACCAAAACAGAAGAGAGAAAGAAAACCGTCAGCTTTTGTGCATCAGCACTTTACAGCCAAAGTCCATTCAGCCCAACCTGATTTACTCGATTTTTTAGAAAAAAAAGAAAGGTGTGGATTTTTTTTGTTTTAGCGTTTTCGTCGGAATATCGTTACTGCGGCGATTGCTACGATTATGATGATGACTGCAGCTGCGATAGCGATGTATGTTGTTGTTGGTGTTGCGCTTGTTGGTGGATTAACTGCGGTGTCAGGTGATGGCGAGGGGGAGACAATGTTTGGGGAAGCAGCGTTTGAACTAACTGACAGGTATGTTGTTGAATACGAAGGCCAATATGATTTGGAACCTTCGAATGTGGCTGTAATCTCGTATTTGCCTTCCATATCAGGTGTCCATGCAAATCCGTATTTGCCGTCCATGTTGCATGTAGTTGTGCCTATAGTTACGGGGGCACCGTTGGGGTCAATAGCGGTTAAGGTTACTTGAACGCCTTTGGCATTGCCTGGAATCGGGAACTGCTTGTATAGGTATTCCATCCACTCAGTCATGTACTCATCAGCAATAGCCGGGGTATCTTTAGCGCCCGGAGACTGGTCGGTAACAGAGCCTTCGATTAGTATTCCATTTCCGACTCCCACAACTTTTGGTGATGCTAAAACGGTTGTTTCTGTTTCGCCTTTGCCATACGCGTATACTAGAAGGTCATAGTCATCAAGGGCTGCAATGTAGCCATCTGAAATCACGGGGTTCTCTGTCCACATTGATATGGTCCAGAGTTCTTCACCTGCAGAGCTTATGCAACGTAGCCGTGAACCTCGGTGCGGCGGATTAATTGGCGAGTGCTCACCTGTCTGCAAATAGATTTTGCCGTCTGCAATGAAGGATATTTCTGTGGGGAAGTTTGCTCCATAAAGCGCTTCTCCAGTTGGGTCTGAAGCTTCATATTTCCATAGCAATGTGCCATCGTGGACGTCATAGCAGTACAAGACGCCTCCGTAGCCTGCAGTGTATAATTTGCTGTCAGCAATGTACGCGGCGGAACGAATGGCATCCCACGTTATTTGCGGTTCAGTTGGGCCCCATACTTTTTCGCCTGTCTCTAAGCTATAGCCGTTCCATCTGTTCAGCTCTTTTTCGCGTAGAACGAAAATGCCATCTTCAAGACTTACTGTTCCTCGTTCCATGGTGACGTTACCCTCTGGCGCATGGTACTGCTTGTGCCACATCAAGTTCCCTTCTTCACCTGGCTTTAGGCTAATTGCCCACAAACTCCAGGGGTCGTAGCTGTAGTATCTTTGACCTAAATCAGAACCTATGATTCTGTCGTCAAGAACCGTCCATATGCTGCCTGATAAGTCAGTGGGTATTGATACGTTCCACGTGTAGGGGTTAACTTCCCATGAGGTTTCTCGTCCTGCAGCGTTCTCAATTGTCCACGTATAGGGTTTGCTTACGTCTAGTGTAGTTCCAGGCCAAAGTCGGTATTGCCATGCATCAGTTCCGTCAGGGCCAGCTAGTGGAATCGCGTCACTTGAATTCCAAAGTGCCATCCAGCCGTTTGCTGTATTGACTTGGTATATCAGGATTTCGCCGTTTGGACCAAAGGTTCGTGTTCCCGAGGGTACGCCTGTGAAGCTTAGTATCCAGTCGCCTGTGAATGCATCGTACATGTCCCATCTAGCAGTTGAGCCTGAACCGCCAGTTGCCCACAAGTATGCAAAAGCACCGTGTTGGTTGGGTGAACTGTAGTAGTAGATTTGTCCAAAGCTTAGGGTTGGGTATCCTTCCCAGTTGCCGTAATTAGCTCCACCACCGCTCAGAACTACGCTCACTGGGTCACCGCGTCCAGTGCTGTTGTTGCGCCAGATTTCTTCTCCAGTTTGCAAGTCAACAGCGACAATATCTGTCCAGTATTGAGAGTGCCCATAACCGTATTCCTTGTAGTAGAGTACACCGTTAATGACTACCGAGTTGGCAAATTTGTTTTCGTATGCTCGCCCCTCATGATAAGAGTGAGAGCCATACTCTCCGCCAACAAGTCCGCCATCACCATAGGGTTTTGTCCAGATGATGTGAGCAGATTCAGGTCCTCGAGTGTAAGCTGCGTACCTATTGTCTGGCGCACTAAGCCAGTTTCCAGAAATTGCATACCAGTTTCTATGCACCGCGTTTATGGGTCGAGTCCAGTAGGTATTGGTGTCAGGAACAGGCGTATCTTGCCAAGTTGGTGTTGCTTCTTCCTGCACGGTCAATTCAACTTCGTTGCTGTCGCTGGGTTGGAAGTAATACTCATCAGGGGGTAGCCAGCGTCGCGGCGTATCTTCAGGGATGTCTATTGTTTGACCAGGGAAGTGTGCTTGAAAAGTGTAGGTGCCGACTTGGTTAGGCGTATACAGAGCCCAAAAGCCAGAGATAGGGTCGCTATTAAATGGTCCCAAAGTTTCTGTAGAGCCATCCGGTTTTGTTACGTCAATTGTGATGCCAATCCATGGATCACCGCCATGGGATACGGCATAGGGTGGCACCAAGTCAAGCCAGCCAGTAACGTACGCGGGTTGATTTACCTGTACTGGATTGGGTATTGCAACTAGATACGTATAGGTGCTCATCGTGCCTTCAGCCTCAGCTGTAGGTATTGCAGCCATGAATGCAGATGTTGTCAATAGCAAGGTCAACGCAATGGCAACTAAAATAGTGTTTTTAGAGTGTTTTTCATTTTTTGCAGTATTCAATTTTTATTCTCTCCAATTCTGTTAGCTGTGTTTATCTGCAAATTTTTTGTTTTAAAATTTTGTAATGTATAACATATACAGACGACTTGCGCGGGCATCATGGTGTTATCATGGCGTGCTGTATTTGCACTTAAACAGCTCATCCTCAGATTCCAATATACGCGGCAAATCTGAATAAAAAACTGCTAAGTTGACAAAGAAAACTTGCAAACTTCCAAATATCAAGCAACCGTTTTTTTGCCAAAGCTTATAAAATTTAGCAACAGTGATAGCAATACCAAATAGGAAACACGATAGGGGGCACTATGAAGGTGGCGTTGCCCGCCTCTTTTGAAAGTATTGTATTAATTCTGTCTGAGCTAGGACTTACTACTTCCGAAGCCAAGGCATACATAGCACTTCTCCAAAACGGGAAATCAACAATTGATACTATTTCAAAAACTACTGGAATACACAGGACTAATCTGTACAAAATTATCCAATCTCTTGAAAACAAAAATCTTGTGGAAAGGGAGTTAAAGGCATCTGCCACTCGATACAGGGCAATTCCATTTTGCGACGGAATATCTATGCTGCTTGACCGCAAAAGACTCCACATGTCAGAGTTGACTTCAAAAACAAAGACTGCAATAGCACAATTTGAAAGACTAAAACAACCCGCAGCCGGAATGACCAAAAAGCACGACGCTGATTCTCAATACCTAACGGTCGTTCCCCGAAAAAGAGTCATCATTGAAAAACAAAGAAAATCAATCCACAAAACTGCCCTAAGCATAGACATCGTCACTTCAAAAAAACGTTTTTCAAATGTAATTGAAGAGTTCATGGATGACTTTCAACTGGCACTAAAACGTGGCGTAACAATCCGAATAGCAACAGAAGCGCACAACATCGAAAAAACCACATCAGGCCTTCTACAAACATTACAACAAAACCCCAACTTCGAAGTCAGACACATACCATCCCCAATCAACGCCATAGGCGGCATATTCGACAACAAAGAAGTTTGCCTAATACTATCCCCCACAACACCTTTCGCAGCATCCCCCGCACTATGGTCAAACAACAACTGCTTAATACACATCACACAAACCTACTTCGAAACCCACTGGAAAACAACCCAGCCACCCCTACAACAAACCCCAAACAAACTCTAAAACCAAAGTTTTTATGTTCTTTGTTTTTGCTTACGGTTTTTCTGCTGATTATTGTTCTCATGACAGTTACGTGCTAAACTAACACTTTTGTTAACAATTCAAGATATGGCTATGTTGCTATGTTCTGCTACTATGTTGATGCACTAATTTTTTATTATATAACGTTGCATTATTAACATGTCGTGCGGGGGCAATCAGAAAAGTTGCAGGGCTTGTCTCAAGCGTTTAGCCACTGTGGGCAAGGCTTAGTTGGAGTTGAAGATGTAGCGACCTTGACGGCTCTGGGTCTTACGGGTAGGCAAGCTCGTGTTTATCTTGCATTACTTAAAACAGGTACTGCCACAGCCAAAACAATTGCCCAGGTCTCTCAAATAAATCGGCAAGACATCCACAGAGTAATCAACACTCTTCAACAAACAGGTTTTATCCAAAAAGAAGTAACTACCCCTACTACATTCACACCAACTCCAATAAAGCAAACTCTACACATATTACTCCACCAAAAAACGCACCAACTCACTATCCTCAAAAGCAAAACCGAACTGCTAACAAAAAAATACAGGCACCCACAAATAACCCAACCCCCACCAATTTCTTATCTAGGAACTCTCTCAGAAGCCGATCACGGAAAAAAACACAAAACCGCTATCCAAGACACCCAGCATCACATCCAAATAGTAACCACATGGAAACAATTCCGACAAGCAACCACAATCTATGAGAATCACCTCAAAAACGCCCTCAACAAACACGCAATCATTCAAATGATAACCCAAAAACCACAAAGCCAACTTCTTCCAAACTGGGTTAAATATGCTATGACAAAAAATAATACCTTCAAACTAAAATTCCTCGATAACCCGCCAGCTGCTACATTCACAATATTTGATGACACAAAAGCAGCAATAGCCCTCTCCAACACCGCAAGCTTCACACGCGGACCTCACCTTTGGACAAACAACCCTACTTTAATCGCCACATCACAAGCCTACTTTAACACCAACTGGGAACTAGCAGAATAAAGCGCAAAAGTATCATTATCTACACACCAAACAAACCATAGACGGTTTAATTTACTAACTTTTGAAAGTGACTCACATATTTTTTGCCTTAGTTTGACCAATCCGTTGTCTGCCTGAACCACAGCCAGAAACACGTTATGTATCTACATCGGCAATTTTGCTTTCATAAAAATTTGGAGAAACAGAAATATCTATGAAATCAATTAAAAAAAATCTGAGAATTCAACGAAATCAAACATTAACCGCGATTGCATTAATTTTGATGTTGTCTATTTCTATGCCCCTGCTATCTTTGCCACTTGCTACCGCACATGATCCGCCATGGACGATTCCAACTTATGCATACATAAGTGTCGCGCCAGACCCTGTCGGAGTTGATCAAACATGCCTCATTATATTTTGGCTTAACCAACTGCCGCCTTCTGCAGCAGGTCTAGGCGGTGACCGCTGGAGAAACCTGACAATTGACATCGAAAAGCCTGACGGGTCAACAACCGTTTTGGGCCCCTTCAATTCAGACCCGGTCGGTTCCTGCTATACACAGTTTACGCCGGACCAAACTGGCATGTACACTTTGACATTCAATTTTCCTGGTCAAGTAGCTTCCTTATACGGACCCGGTGGAATTGCTGGTTCTAACAGCCCTTACATCAATGACACCTACACGGAGAGCAGCGCAACAACAACGTTAACCGTGCAGGCTGACCCTGTACCCGGTTTACCTGAATATCCCCTTCCAAACGAGTACTGGTCACGCCCCATAGAAGGACAGAACATAGCATGGGCTAGTCTTGTTTCAAACTGGCTGGGCTCTCCACAGATTGTAGCAAAGCTGCAACCAGACGGCATAGCTCCAAGTAGTGCTCACGTTATGTGGACAAGACCTATTTCTTTCGGAGGAATTGCTGGAGGTCAATACACAACTAATAACGCTATGCCTTACTATTCAGGAACCGCATATGAGGGCAAGTTTGGGTCACCGCTAATTCTGTATGGACGACTCTACTACGATTTGCCGCAAAGCAACTCACGTTCTGGTGATGGCTATGTCTGTGTGGACCTTCAAACAGGCGAAGAAATTTACTGGCAAAACATGACAGCGCCAACATTTGGGCAACTTTACGACTACGAATCGATGAACCAACACGGTATAATCCCCAACGGATATCTATGGAAGAGCGTTAATGACCCCGCCAACGGTGGCTCAGTGTGGATGGCTTATGACCCTATGAATGGCAACTGGTTATTCAACGAAACAAATGTTCCTAGAGGCACACAAGCTTATGGTCCAAACGGCGAAATACTCATCTACCAACTTGACTACGAAGGACGCTGGCTCGCAATGTGGAACAACACTGCAGCACACGGTTTGACAAACTCGCGGGACCCAACAGATTGGACAAGCAGTAACTACTATCAATGGCGCCCCCTTGGTAAGAACGTCAATGCAAGTGATGCCTACTCGTGGAACGTTACCGTGCCTGATTTGCCCGGAGTGGCCCCTCCCGCGATTATTAGCATAATCCAAGATGACGTAATGATTGGCACAAGCAGCACTATGGGTGGTCTTTTAGCTTCTGGTACCCCAGACCCCTACACGATTTGGGCTGTTAGCTTAAAACCCGAGAGTAGAGGCGAACTTATGTGGATAAAAGACTTCCCTGCTCCTGCAAACAACCTAACTCGTTCAATTGCCCAAGTAGACCCCGTAACCAGAGTCATAGCAATCTTAGAGAAGGAAACTCTTTGCTATTATGGTTTAAGCGTAGATGACGGAAGTGAACTGTGGGGTCCAACTCCACGTGAAGCTGACTTCAACTACTACGCTGACGTTGGTCTGCCACGCAACAACATCGCTTACGGTCGACTTTACTCTGTAGGCTACGGCGGATTCTGTTACTGCTATGACCTTACAGACGGTAGATTACTTTGGACCTACGAGGCTCCTGCAGGCTTTGCAACACCTTACGGACGCTACCCACTAGGTATTGGCGCAATCGCTGACGGAAAAGTCTACCTATACTCCACTGAACACTCAGCCAACTCGCCACTGACTCCCGGCGCAAAGATACGCTGTGTCGACGCGTACAGTGGAGATGAAGTCTGGAGCGTATTCTCTTACGGAACACAAAACGGCATGGCTGTCGCAGACGGATACTTGGTTTTCCTCGACCTCTATGACATGCAAATCTACTGTGTTGGCAAAGGACCAAGCGCGCTAACCGTGACGGCTCCAACTACTGCAACACCACAAGGAATCAATGTCCTCATACAAGGCACAATCACAGATGAAGCCTCAGGAACAAAACAAACTGAACAAGCAGCACGTTTTCCAAACGGCGTACCCGCAGTATCTGACAGCAGTATGAACGAGTGGATAGAGTACGTGTACATGCAAAAACCCCTACCAACAGACGTAACTGGGGTTGAAGTGCACTTAACAGCAATAGACCCTAACGGAAATATCCAAGACATTGGCGTAGCTACAAGCGACGAACTAGGCAACTATGCAACTGAGTGGACCCCCCCTATTCCCGGACTATACACCGTAACAGCCACCTTTGAAGGATCAGACGCTTACTATGGCAGCAAAGCAGGAACAGCATTTGTAGTATCAGAAACCGCAGCCTCACCCAGCATATCACCACAACCGTCAACCGACGTATCACAGCCACCAACTGCCACACCTACACAACTAACATCTCCATCACCAAGTGAAGCACCACAACCACCGACTAGTGGTATGCCAACTGAAACCTACATCGCCATTGTTGCAGCCGTCGTAGTACTCATCGTAGCCGCAACTATCATTCTCAGACGCAAAAACTAGACAAACAAACACCAACCTCTCCCCTTTTTTAGCCACAACAAACCAGCAAAATCGGACTGAATGGACTCTGGAAAAAGATAATGCATACATCAGCAACAAATCATCCGTTCATTCTCTCTCCTGTTTGGTTCCCAGAGCCCCAGCACCCCTTCACCCCTTCAACTATAAAGCCCAAAAAGACGGTTAAATCCCACACATGCAAACCACACGCTAAAACGATTACTGCCAAAAGAACACATGAACATATAAAACAAATTGTCGATTATTCACCACTATACATGCCCAGTAGTTTTAGCACAGAAATAATAAACAGCTAACTTGCTGACATCTTGTTTGGTGGACGGGGATAGCTTCATGCTGTCGTTTAACCCGTCGGTATCTTTGGTTTTATGGTACTTCCTGAACTTGACTGTCTTTCTTTCCAGATTATGCATTTAGTGTTTTTGTTTATTGACCTTTCTTAGTTTAATAAGCCCTGAAGTGATTTGGTTTTTATGATTTAACCATTGTTTTGAAATATTTGTTTGTTTAAAAGTCTGATTTGTAGAAAAATTTAAAAGACAATCAGCAGATAACCTGAAGATTATTCTTCCTCACTGTTCATCCGTGAGGTTGGTGAAAACAGACATTTACATCGAGGGAAAGTTTAGTGGGTAGGAACACTGTATATTTCAAGAAACAACATCAACTCTTTTTAGTTGCAACATTGTTATTCCTGCTAATTTCGGCTAATTATGCCTCTTTGATCCCTAGTGCTACTGCGGAAACGCTTACCCCTGAGGAGCAAAAAGGTTTGTCTATTCTTAGCAATGTGATGAGCCTTGATGTTGGAAAATACGCCGTGACCCTAAAAGAGTATTCACAAAACTACTCTGTTGATTATCTTAGTTCTTTCTCTCAAAAGACTGTAGGTTTTAACCTAAATTCTAGCACGAGTAAGCTTAATGTTCTTTGTTCTTTTGCGAACGGGAATTTGCATATGATTCAGGTGCTTGAAAATGAGGGATCGCCAAGCATGAGCAAGACGCTACTAAACAATAATGCTGGTGAACTGGCTAAAGACTTTCTTAGTAACTACCAAGCATACACCAATGACCCAGTTTATGGGGCTTTAAGTATAATGCTTGATAGTGTAGACGGTAACAAGAACCTTACTCAAACTTCAGATAACTCACAGCTTGAAGTATCTGCTATCAGCGGTTACAGTGCTTTCAAATGGGAATTCATGTCTAACGGAGTGGTTGCTCCAAGCAAGTTCATAGGCATAGGCTTCGCTAATGGGTCCCTTACATATTTTATTGATAATTGGAGTATTTACCAGGTCGAAAACACAGATGTGAACCTTTCTGAAAAAGAAGCTATAGCTATAGCTCTCCAAGCAGCTAAGTCTCATTCTTGGAGCTTTGAGTTAGACAAAGATGCTTTTGATATGAAGAACTTCAACGAGTCAAACGTACGCTGGGTTTCTTTGATTTTTGACAGCTCCGAGGGGGCAACTAATACCCGTTCTGCTGATTCTCTGAAGCTCTATCCAGTTTGGCGTGTTGCCGTTGCTCTAAACAGATGGTACGAGAATTTATACGGTGTAGAGGTTGATATCTGGGCTGATACAAAAGAAGTGAGGAGTGTTGAAGAGGCTTGGTCAACGCTGACTCCACAGGATCTAATGCAGTCAGAAAACTTAGTCGAAATGTCACAAACAAGAGGTTCTGATTTAACCGATAACCACGGTGTTACTTTGTCTTCACTTGGTATGTTGTCAAGTTTGTCTTTCGTATTCGCATTTATGTTGATTACTGGAACAATAATTTGGATCATTATAAAGAAAAACTTGACTCTTGGTCTTCACAAGCGTCTCCAAAAAACCAAAGCCACGACCGCAATGAAGAGGCGTCTTCCCCAATTAATTACAAGTTTATTGATTGGCTTTTTAATCGTCTCTTCCTTGAACGTTTCTATGCAGACTCCAATGGTTGAAGCAACCACTCCAACTGGAGGTGCTGTAGTTTGGGGGTCGGAAAGCATTGGCGCATACAACCCATCGCTTGGTTATAGTCTCCGGAAAAATAATACGGAAGTGGAAGCTCAAAAACAAGTGGCTTCACATATTGCAGGTTGTTTTAACGCTTGTGGGTATGTTTCTTATAATCACCAAGGAAACAACAGTAGTGGCTCTCTAAAAGAAAGCATCATGGCTAACTTGACGACGTTTCTATCGCTTTATGATAAGCTAGCAGTTGTTGATTTTGACCATGGCGTAGGCTTATCGTTCAATAATACGTCAAATAGTACAGAATTTCATTTTATGTTCGAAGATAATAATGGAACAAAAATTGGTCAACAATTTCCTTTATCAACCTTTATTGAAAACGGCGTTTTCGACATGGATATCTACAATCTTACCTCATGGGGAGAAGTTACCTTTGCCTTTATTAACACTTGTATGTCTGCGAACTACAACAATCTAAATGGCATAATTACACTAGAAGATAATGCTAGTTCAATTACGCAAGGCATACTCAACCCGAATGACCCCCCGAGTCAATGGCGCGCACGAAGTATGCCTTTTGCTTGGACCCACCGTACAGTAGCTAACATGAGCGATCAAACGCAATGGGTTGGTATTGCATACAACATGAGTGCTGATGGTTATGCCCATCCAGATGGGGGACCTCAAGTGTACATAGGCTTTCCATTTGGTTCTGCGTCTTTGACACAAAAAATACCCTACGAGAATGGTACCCAGTCATATGACGTTTGGGTACGGTCATTCTTTTCAAAGGCATTGAACACTCAGTATCCCATGACTGTGACTCAAGCGTTAGATAGTGCTTCAATATTATATTGCGGCACATATTTTGGGAATTCAGATCTGCGGAAAGGGTTTGGTGCTTACTGGTGGGAGGAGAATAAGACTGATATCGCGTATGACGGATCCACTATGGCGGTTTATGGCAATGGCGATATTTTCATTCAGAATCCTGCGCCTATCACTCCTGCACCCGTTCCAGCACCAACACTTCAATGCCTTACATCGCCCACATGGGTTGATACCCGCTTATCATTCGATGCGGGTACTGTTTCTCCAGAAAATGATATCTATTACACTTTTGATTGGGGCGATAACACTCCTCGATTCACCACAGGACCAAACGCCAGCGGAGTCTCTGGCTTGGGGGAACATACATATGGTTTCCCAGGACAGTATAATGTTACTGTGTGTGCTGTGGATTCAGAAGGAAACCATAGTGTTTGGTCAACCCCTCTTATGATTAATGTTGAAAATCTACCACTAAACAATACTGCACCCAGTACACCTATCCTTGACGGTCCTTTGTCTGGATACGTCAATACTACCTATGTCTTCAGTGCGAATGCAACAGACCCAGAAGGTAACGACATACGTTACACGTTTAACTGGGATGATGGCACAGGGCAGATCACGATAGGTCCCCTTCCAAGTGAAGAGACAGTGTACGCGATACATAACTGGACGTCCGCAGGTCAATTTGCAGTAACAGTTAAAGCTACAGACATTGTAGGCGCATCAAGTAACTGGTCTGATCCTCTGGTAATAAATATTCAAGAGCTACCTCTACCACCTCAACAACGGCTAAATATTATTGATTCTGGCTCGTCGGGAACTACAGACCCGCCTTCAGGCATATATTACTATAATCATGGTTCTCAAGTGCAAGTTAGAGCCATTCCCAGCGACGGCTGCACTTTTTTACATTGGATATACGATGGTGCCACTTATTGTGAGAACCCCATAACAATCACCTTAGATACCGTCGGAATAATGCACAACCTATGCCCCGTATTTTACCAACCCCCAACATACTACCCATTATACTTTAGTGCCTCGGATAACCAAGATGGAGTTGTAACACCCGATGTTTATCTAGACGGGGAATACATGGGAACTATGTCTAACCAAGTTTTCTACGTATTACCTGGGACTCACACGTTACAGGTAAGCGTCCCCGATGGGTTATCTTTCCAAAACTGGACCTCTAGCGATGGTTATACCTACTACAGTAACCCAATTGGAATATACGTCGGCGGTAGCGCCCAATACTGGAACGCTCATTTCATCCGTACATTACCTCAACCCGTTGCTATAACTGGACCCATAAGCTCTCTTACAGAGACCACTTCAAACGGTAATCAACGAAAAACTTTCTATGCTAATGACCATTTTTGGACCTTTTATACAACTAGTGACCATTTACATTGTATATCATCAACGGATGGCGTAACTTGGTCAGACGTTGTTGGTGTATCTGTAACCGTATCATTTGGATACAATTTTGATGTACATTATGACGGAACCAATATTCATCTTGTTTGGACATCACCTGGTGGTTACGGTAGTAATCCTCCCCCTGGACTTTATTATAAAAGAGGAACACCAAACTCCGATGGCACAATGAACTGGGGTGCTCAACAAACTGTTTGTTCGCCCACATCAGGCGTTCTAAATTACAAGCCGTCGATTACCGTCGATAGTAATGGTTTTCCTTGGATTGCTTATCAAAAAGTTCAATATGAGCCATCAGTACCCGGTTACGCTGAAACAGTATATGTCACGAAATCTTCACTAAACAATGGAATATGGTCAACAGCCGACGGCTTCCCATATCAATTAACCACGCCTAACGGCGGAGATACTCCAACTGTTCTTCCCTTATCCACAGGAAAAACGTTAGTTCTATACGGCGGCAGAGGTCAAAGTGACCCTATTTGTGCTCAAAGATGGGACGGCTCAAATTGGAGTGCTTCAGTGGCGACTCCCATTAGCGCAATTTCTTCAAAAAGCTATTCAGCAGTTGCACAAGGCGATGACGCACAACTAATCTATGTTACATCGACCAATAACTCAATTGTGCATGTGACTTACAATTACACAACCCACTCTTTCAGCCCTGAAACGATTATTCAATCTAGCGTCGGGTCTTTGAAATTTCCAGTTTTAGCCAAAACTGACGCTGATGATCTATACGCATTCTGGGCAGGCAGTCCATATCCTAACCACATTTACTTCAAAAAATATACAAAAACAACAGGAACATGGGATGCCAACCAAACGGACTGGATATATGATCAATACTTAACCAATACCTATCATCTGTTAACGTGTTCCCAACAAAACAATTTCGGGAAAATCGGGTTATTATATCTTACAAACTGTGTTAAGTTTGATTATCTAAATGCACCTACAACATATCCGCTCTGCATGTTAGAGGTTGACTATTCCCCCGGAGGAACAACAAATCTTCCGCCAAACACATACACTTATGAGCCAAGTACACCTGTTCTGGTTACTGCAACTTCCAATCCTGGTTTTAGCTTTGACCATTGGCTTTTGGACAGCGAAGACGCAGGAAATAACTCAACAATACTAATCACAATGGACAGCAACCACTCATTGGTTCCCATATTCACGTTATCCAGTGCAATAGGGCGTGTTCAAGGTAGTTTTAGAGGCACTGCAACTGGTACCGCTACCTCTATTAACGTTACATTAACAAATCAGCCAATAAGCGGGAACGTACTTGTCGCTGTAGTTGGTGCATGGGCTGGTGGTTACCAAGCTCAATCTATTACAAGTATAAGTCAAACAGGTGTTAATTGGAGTAGACAGGTATCAAGTAGTTCCACGAATATAGTTAGCGAAATATGGCTCGGTACAGTCGGGGCAGATGCTTCTACGTCAATTACAATTAATCTTGAAAACCAAATCTGCTACTATGGTGACTGCCTTTTGGGTATTGCAGATGTGTGCGAATACGAAGGTGTTTCTCTCTTTGATCCGTTAGACAAAAGTGCCATACGTCATGGCACCTCTTCTGACGATGGTGGTGATGGCTACGGTTATGAATATACAGGTACCACTGAAACAACCTCTCAAACGGATGAATTGTGGATTGGAGGAATTTTCTCATTTCTCAACGGTCCAATGTATGCGAGCAGCAATACCGGAAACGGCTTCACTTTATTTGACGGCTTAAGCACAGGAAAAGTTTCTTGTCTGGGGTATCTTGAAAAAATAGTTTCTTCAACTGGACAAGCGCATTCAGGAGTAAAAGACGTGGAGTTCACCAATTATTATGGCTGTATTGCGACATTTAAAGCAGGTACAAACTGTACTTTGACAATTACAAGCGGCGCTGGAGGTACCACGAACCCGCAGCCGGGTACTTACTCCTATGAACAAGGCAGCAATGTTCAAGTGATGGCATCCAATAGTAGCGGTTTCCATTTTGACTACTGGAACATAGATGGGCAAATCCTCTACGATAACCCCATAATAGTTACAATGGACAGCAACCACACTTTACAAGCCTATTTTGCGGAACAACAAACCGCTGTTGTATTCCAAGATGGATTTGAGAGCGGCAACTTTAGTGCATGGTCAAGTTACAACGGCACACCTACAATAGTCTCTTCACCGGTTAATGAAGGCACATATGCTGCAAATGCTACTGGTCCGGATTCTTATTGGCTGTTAAATCTCGAAGGTCAGGATAGTACGATCTTTTTTGCGGGTTATGTCCAATTTCCTCAGTTGCAGTCTAACGATGAAACCACTTATTGTATGGTCATTGCTGACGAAGAATACACTTGTAGTGTTTGGGCTGGTTCGTACGTCTACGGAAACTACAGCTACTGGCTTCTATCTTGCGATGATGAATACCTTTCTACATCCGCTAATATTCAGACCAACCACTGGTATTTCATGGAAATAGAGTATAACACCAACGGGTCCATCAACATGTGGATAGATGGTATACTTGTTGCCTCGGCTACGGGTCAGAGCTTACCAAATAACGCGGCTACGGCACTGGCTGGCAATCCATGGAGCGGTACACACCCGGGATTCATCAGCTACGGCGATAACTACACAATAGGTACACGTTACATACCCTATATCTGATGCGAAAAGACAAATCAACATGTCCGTCCTAACAGCAGTAAGCTCAAGGCATATAACTACTTTTTTAATGGGTTTGGCTGCTCGTTAAACTCTATCACTGTAATCATTTTGAAAAACAAGCGTAAATTAAACTTTGATGTGGACGGGGCGGGATTTGAACCCGCGACCTCCACGATGCCAACGTGGCGATCATACCATGCTGATCTACCCGCCCGATGTTGGGTTTGTAGCTAGCTTTTATCGTGCATCTTTAGCCTATAAGCGTTTCTTTGAATTGTGGGTTAATGTGGGGTCTTTGGTTGTTTTTTAGTTGTGTTACGGGTTGGGGGTGTGGTGTGGTTTGGTTGTTTGGGTGGATGTTTGGTGTTGGTTGTGTTTGAGGAGGCTTGTTTTTAGTATGTCGGTTATGGCGAAGCTGAGTAGTGCGTATCCCCATACGAGGGCGGCTAGTTCCCATCCGAGGGGGGTCATGAATATGCCGTAGACTGCTATGAGGGTGCCTATGACTTGGGTTATTTCTGCGGTGAAGAATAGGGATTTGGCGGGGAAGGGGCGTTCCCAGAAGTGGTTTGTGCCTGTGCGTGCGAGGTAGATGGTCATGTGTCCTCCTACGGTCATTTTGAGGAATATTAGTGTCTGTAGCATAGCGGGGTCTAGGTTTAGGGTGTAGGTGCCTATTAGGAAAAGGACAAAGCTTGAGATTACTCCTGTAGTTCCCAGAAGTGATGCTATTCTAAGTACGCTGTGCATGTTCCAGCGAACGGGGTTTTGCTGAATCTTTACCTTGTCGTAGGCAATCATCATGATAGGCAAATCGTTTAGCAGCGCCAAAATAATTATCATAACCGCCGTTAGGGGATAGACGTCAAAGACAAGAATAGCCAGCGTCAAGAAAATCAGTACACGAACGGTTTCGGCAATTCGGTAAATTGCATAGTTGTTCATGCGCTGGAAAATCTTTCGGCTCTCTTCTATGGTGTCAATTATAACCGAGAGCCCCATTTTGGTGAGGACAACATCTGCTGCGGACTTTGCCGCGTCCGTGGCTCCTGCAACTGCGATTCCTGCGTCGGCTTTTTTTAGTGCGGGTGCGTCGTTTACGCCGTCTCCTGTCATGCCTACTATGTGTCCGCGTTCTTGGAGTAGTTGTACGATGCGGTATTTGTGTTCGGGGAAGACCTGTGCAAACCCGTCTGCTTTATCCACAAGCTCAGAGACTTCATCTCCTGTTTTTTCCACGAACTCTGAAGCGTGAAGAACATTGGAGCCAAGATTTACTTCTCGAGAGATTTCTTTTGATACGGCTATGTGGTCGCCTGTTACCATTTTGACGTTGATTCCCAGGTCCTGAGCCGTTTTTATGGTCTGAGCAGAATCTTCGCGTGGGGGGTCATAAACTGCGAGCAAACCGATATAGCGCCATTTGCCTTCTGCTTCAGATTTAGCCACAGCCAATGCCCGATAACCCTTACTTGCAAAAGAGTTCACAACCTCCGTAATCTTTTCTTCCATTTCTGCATCGGGCGTTAGGGACAGGAAAATTTGGGGCGCCCCCTTGGACACCTTAATTGCTGTGGCGTTAGCTGTTTGGATATTTGCTTCGGTTCGTTTTGAAACAGGGTCAAAGGGCTTAAAATCAAGCACCTTATAAGCTGCAATTGTTTGGGCAACTTTTTTGTTTTCTTTTGCTTTAGCCAAAACAGCGTCATCAATCGGGTCATTGTTTTCTTCTCTAGATGCCAACGCGCCAAACAGCAGCGTATCTTCTACTGTGTAATCGCCAAAAGCCTCCACAGTAACAACGGTCAATTCATTTTTCGTAATCGTTCCCGTCTTGTCGGAGCATAAAACATCAACCCCCGCCATCTCTTCAATCGCAACTAGCTTGCTCACAATGGCTTCTTTTTTGGCAAGAGCAATAGCGCCAACAGCCATGGTCACCGTTAAAACGGCTGGCAACGCAACTGGAATGGCGGCGACAACCAAAACCAATGCAAACTGCAAAATTTCCAACGGATTTGCAGAACGCAAAAGGGTAACAACTAGCACCGTTGAAACCATTACTGCAGCCAGCGCGATTAGGTAGTTGCCGATTTTTAGAACTGCTTTTTGGAAGTGGCTTCCCGTTTTGGCTTCTTCTACTAGTTTTGCGGTTTTGCCAAAGAAGGTGGTTATGCCTGTTCCTACAACTGACGCGTTCATTTCACCTTGGCGAACAATTGACCCTGAAAAAGCAATGTCAGAGATGTGTTTTTCAACGGGCAGCGATTCTCCTGTTAATGCAGATTCATCCAAAAGCAGGTAATCGCCATTCATGAGTTTAATATCAGCAGGAACTGTATCGCCTAAACGAACCCTAACAACATCTCCTGGTACCAGTTGTTTTGCCGGGATTTCTTTCCAAACGCCATCGCGCAGTACACGTGCGTTAGGGGCTAGTCTTTTTTGAAGCATGGCTATGGCGTTGTCTGCTTTGTGTTCTTGCCAAAAACCCACCACAGCATTTACTACAAGCAACGTGAATATAATTGCAAAATCTTCCCAATGCTGAATAGCAACTGAGAGTCCAGCTGCCGCCTCAATCATCCATGGAATTGGTCCCCAAAAGTAGCTCAAAAACTTGCGTATGGGACTGACTTTCTTTTCTGGAATTTCGTTGGTGCCAAAGTATTGTAATGTTTTTTCTACTTCTTCGGAGGATAGCCCCGTTCTAGCATATTTTTCAAATGGGGTTTCTTCTTCAGAAGCCTGGTTAGATGCGGATAAACCCAATAATAAGCCTTCTAATCTACAAACCACAACTTTGGAACACACTAGCTCTTAAGTATTACTCAAAAACTCCATGATTTCTATCTGTTTTCTTTTAGCCCCAAACAAAACCTTTGTTTACGCCGCTTGAATCTGCAAAACTTTTATCAGATTCGCATCTGTTTGTTATGTTGATGGTAACTGTAGAAAGTCTCATGACTAAAAAACCCTTAACCATCGACGGAGAAAAAACTGTTTTTGAAGCAGCACAGCTCATGAGCAGAAAAGAAGTCGGTGACATCATTGTGGTAGATATGGAAATGCCCGTTGGCATAGTCACTGAACGCGATTTTGTAAGAAGAATAATAGCCAAGGGGCGCTCAGTAGATATGAAAGTTTCAGATATAATGTCAAAACCTCTAATCACCATTGAACCCAGTGCTTCAATTAAAGACGCCGCAAGAAAAATGGGCGAACACAAAATCAGGCGACTTCCAGTCATGAAAACCCACAAACTCGTAGGCATAATCGTCGCCTCTGACCTAACACGGCATGTAGGCAAAAAAACCTTCACCGAAGGCCTTCTCGACGCAATATGGCGCCACCCCCTACGATAACCACATCACCTTTTTAGGTGCTTGTTGAGTTTTTCAAGGTTTTTGCTCTTGCCTTTATCTGTGGACGAAAATGGCTGCTGTTTTTCGTAGTTTGCCGTCCGAGTAACTCTGAGTTGTCATCCCTTGCGGTCAAGCTAATGCCTTTTCATCATCCGGCACGGAAAATAAGGTTACGCCGAAGATAAAAGGGTTGGCAAAAATTGTAGTTGATGTTGAGGGTTTATTTGGTGGCTTGTTTTGGTGGGGGGTCTTTGGTGTAGTATTGGACGGTGTGGTCGGTTGTGAATCCGAGTTTTTCGTAGAGTTTTTGGGCGTTGCTGTTTTTTTCGGTTTGAAGAGTGTGGATTTTATTTCCTTTGGCTATGGAGTCTTTTAGGGCTTGTATGGTTAGGGCGGTTCCTATGCCGCGGTTTCGACACGTTATTAGGGTGCCTACGTCGAATATGCCGCCTATGCCTTTGGAAGAAAACAGGGCGCAGGTGCCAACGGGTTTTTCTTGGAGATAGCTTAGGTAGAACGTCCAGCCGTTTTGCAGGCAGTCACGGGTAAAATCGTCAAACCCGCTTTTCCATTCTGGGGGCATCTGGAAAATTGAAACCAGCAAATTGTTGAAAACTTCAATTTCCGCGTCCGTGGTTACCCTTTTTACGGTAAAGCCGTTGTCTGTTTCCTTGGGCAAGGTTTTGGTTTGGAGTACCATGACGGCTTGTTCGCCTTTTGGTTCAAACCCTGCTTGTTGGAGAAGAGAAACAAATGAGTTGGGGGTTAGCGGTGAAACCCTAAAACATGCATACGACATGCCCTTCAAGCGGAAATACTCTTCCACTTCTTCAAGCAGCACCTGCGTGTTCGCTTCGGGGTCAACTCCAGCTGCATGATTTAGCGCATACAACGGAATTTGGGGATAGCAAACAAATATGGTGCCTTCACGTTTTTTAGATAGAGATAATCCTAAAACAAGGTCACGCCAAAACAACTCCAAACGCTCAGTACAGCTCAAAGCAAACCCCGCCAACCTAAGATAATGTCTCCTGTTAAAGAATTCTTGTCTGTCACTGTTGTCTAGTCTAACCAGTTGCGTGATTTCATGATGATTTTTCCTGCGAATTTGGCTTTAAGCGCGCCTTCATAGGGGCACATTTCCACGCATCGCATACATAGCATGCAGCCTGAAACTGTTACGTCGCCGCCTTTCTTGTCGTAAATTTCAGTGACCTGCGTGGGGCAAACGCGTTTGCAGACGCCGCATTTGGTGCATTTCTCTGCGTCTTTTTCAAGTTTGGTTAGGGCTATTTGTTTGAATGGCGTGAATGTGCTGAAAAGCGCGGTTAAGCCTCCCAGCGGGCAGATGCGACACCAGAACCGCCTGTACGCCAGCGACAACGCCGTGACGATGATAAGCACGGTCAGGTTTATGGAGGTCACATAGAACCCTGTAAGGTAGAAGGGTCCATAGGTTATTTGGGCGACGTAGTCAAAATTCATGGAACCCACGGCGCACTGTGACAGCACGCATAAGGGACGCATGGGGCAAACCAGGCAGAACGGCTCGTTTATGTTGCCTACTATGCCTGCTTCGGTTCCTTCAGGTCCGCCTGGTATGGTGCCGGGTATGAGTTCGGTGCCAAGTATGGCGTAGGACCCGAATATGACGCTTAGAAGTAGCGTTATGGCTATGATGACGTAGGGTAGTTGCCCGATTTTGGCGTTGGTTTTGTCTGAGAAGGTGAGGTGACGTTTTTTGAAGGCTTTGCGTATGCGTGTGAGCACGTCCATGTACAAGCCAAAGGGACAGAGCCAGCCGCAGAAACTTCGCCCAAGCACCACCGACGCGGTTATGACTAACCCAAAGACGATGGCGAGTTTTTCGATGCCTGGCGTCGAGTAGAAGACTTGGTAGCCGCGTGGGTAATCCCAAAACGGAAAAATGTACGCCTGAATCTGCCACAACGCACAGGTCACGGTGCGTCCGTTAGGATAATAGCAGGCAAGCACAGGAACCGACAAACCATCAGGAAACTGGTTACCCAACAATTCAATGCCAACAAGGCGGTCACGCGGCGAACTGCCCAGCGGCGCCCACAGCGGCTGATTAAACGGTCCAAGAAAAAGCCCCATAAAAATAACTACAACCGCCGCGATTTGAACAAATAACCGCAGATTACTAACCCGACGCGTCTTGTCATTGCTAAACTTTAGAATCGCCAAAACACCCACTATAAACAGCAACAAGAAGGTGCCCACAACTATGGCATCCCAAGTTATGGGTGTCACTGTTTTGCCTCCCTGCGTTTGTTCACTTCTTTAACCGCCACGGCTATTGAAAGCGCAATGGCTGTTGTGATTCCTGCTGCGATGGCTACTGAATGTTTTTGGTAGGTGGTTAGGCTGCTGTTTTCTTGCATGTCTGGCGGGTAGGTTATGTAGAGTAGGGCGATGTTTTGGGCGTTTGTTGTTACTGTTAGGGTTTGTTTGTCTTCTGATAGGGTCCAGTCTTTGCCTTCGGGGACAAACTCGCCTTCCACAATAACGCTCCAGTCACGCGATGTAGTATACCAGCCAACATCAAACGTCTGCGAACCCTCACCCACAACAGTGTAACGCAGTATTCCAGTTGCGCCCGACGAAGCAAAGCGTCCATACGACCACACCGTGATGCTGCAATCCTGAACCGACAACCTAAACGCATCCACAAAAGAATCTCCAAACTGCAAACCCGAAAAAACCCACATATCATCCTCCAAAACCGCCGAAGTGTACGAGCCGTTTGACCCAAAACTTATCGTTCCGTTAAGCGCAGGTATTCTAAACTGGTCATCAGGCGTAAAAGAGGTTACATTTTGAGCCTGCGCACTCAAGCAAACAAGCAAAAGCCCCCAAACTATGCACACCGCCAACACGACGCTTGCCCTAATTGCTCTTTGGGTAATAACCAAATCCCCTTCGACGCTAAACTAAACTAACTCGCCAGCACTGGTATTTTAATGCATTCCAAAAACCCCAACTGCTGCTTCAGGCTGTCTCGTGGTGCCCGTGCCATTGGTCGATTAGGGCTGTAGGTTTTATGTCATGTTTTTCTAAGCCATAACGCCGCAAAGGCTTGGTTAGGTGTCTTTGTGACCGCGTAGACGTAACATAAAGCTCAGGCTTTAAGCCGCGTTGTATTTGGGTTTGGATTTTGCCCATGTCTTTGTAGCGGATTTTGCATTTCTCACACCGCAAGCCCTGATTACGTCCCATAGATTCGAGGCGTTTATTACAGTTTGGACACAGTGGATTCTCAAACACCACTTTAGGCGCAAGCTCTACCACCCTGATTTTCTCCAAATTCACCGTCAACGAACGCTTTGGGGTCTGCTTTTTCACCGCGCCATAAACCTCAACGCAATCCCCAACCATGAGTTCCCGCGCTATCTTCGCCAAACCCCCTGTAGGCTCGTAAGCAGCGCAGTCAACCTCCCCTTGTAGGTCGTTTATGGCGAAAACCACATGGCGAACAGGAACCAGATGTGGCTCTTTGGAGACGACGCCTTGGACGATAACCGAACTGTACGGCGTGATTTCTCTGAGGTTGGCTGCGGGTTTGAGGTGGGCGTCGGTTCCTTGGTTGCTGCGAAAAATCATCCATCTATCCACTGGCTCCAACGTTTTGACCATGCTAAATGCCTCTTTGACGACCTGCGGGGTTTCGCCTCGGATACCAAACAAGATGGGGTCAGGTCCGCGCGGCGTGATGATTACACGGTTTTTCTCGTTGTCGACGTTGTTGAAAGTGAGCGGCTGCAGGGCTTGGTCCATGTGAAAAATCGAGGCTGTGTCGACTTGGCGTTTGCTGCCAAAACGTTCGGGTCTGCGGTATGCGATTAGTTCATAGGTGTGGTCGCCTGTGAGGGCTGTGCCGATGGCTGAAAGCGCCCCGATGATGCCGCGCCTGCTGTTGTAGCCGTATGCTTCCCCGTTAAAGCACCTGATGAGTTGCAGGGCATCTTCAAGGTGCATGATATCGGTAACTGCACATTTGGCAAACGCTTCAACCTCGGCAGGTATTTGCGGGGTTTTTAGGAAAACGATGCCTGGGTTGGTTCCCCTACAGCATACGTCCGAGTGCTTCTCCACCAGCTCCACCGTGAACTGCTTTATCTGCTCCTCCAGCTCGGCGTCAAATTCGATACGCAGGCACAACGCGCCGTTTCCACGTGTCTTCCACGGAACATTCGGGTTGAGCCTAACCAGCAACGGATAATCCAAAAACCTTGCGCCTAAACGTTCAAGCTCCTCCACCAGCAAAGCGGCAACATACGTAGTGCATCCCTGCTTGGTCGAGTCGGTATCGTCAAACCCGATATGCATCTGCATTGTAGTATCTGACTGCGGCATTGTTGACAACTGGAGAAATGACTGCGTCTGTTAAAAATTTTTTTACAGGCTGTCTTCTCCTTCAGTAAAAGACGTTTGCTGTAAACCCCTTAATCTGTTATTAGTAGTTAGCCCTCTATCAATCGTAATGCGATTTGAAAACATTGTTCAGCGTATATTTCATAAACATGTAAGCGGGTATCATTTTCTGAGAATGGCCACAATACATTGTTTTCCTCCCAGAACATGGCATAATGGTATTCATGGAAAAACTTGTTTCTGGCGTCTCTTAGTTGGTCTAATAACTCAAATTCTTCTTGCGTAATTACTTTTTTGTTTACCGCCTCTGCTAGACATTCCCTAAAGTTACCTTCAGTTTTGTTGATTGAAAATTTTGTTACTTGTTCAACTAGAATAACCAAACATGCAAATGCTGCCAGTCCTTTGTTTTCTTCATAGCATTCTTCAGCTTCTTGTGCTAATGTTCCTATCAAAAAATCTCTTTCTAAGAGCTTCGTGATTACTTTCAGTTTTTCCATAGATATGTCCTCGTCTGTGTGGCGTATTCACTATTGAAAATATTTGATTGGGCTATTAAAGAATTTAAAAGGTTGTGTATTATAATCAGGGCTTTTCGTGTGGGTATCTATGTGGTTAAATAAACATATGGTTTTTGGAGTTGACTGTACACAACTGATGACCGCAACTGGAACAACATTTTCTATCTTGCTTATAGCCATTGTGTTCACAAGTTTTAAATGTTGAATCATGGCATCTTAGGAAAGGAGCTGTTTGCTTTGGGTTCGGCTGTTATTGAAGTTGCTGATTTGGTTAAGCGGTATGACGAGTTGAATGCGGTTAACGGGATTTCTTTTGACGTGAAAGAGGGCGAGGTTTTTGCTTTTTTGGGTCCTAACGGTGCAGGTAAGACTACGACGGTGGAGATTTTAGAGTGTATACGTCCTCTCACCAGCGGAAACGCGCGTATCTGTGGGTTGGATGTGACGCGTGAGTCGGATGTTAAGCAAATCAAGAAAATCATTGGGGTTTTGCCTCAGGATTTTAACGCTTTGGATAAGCTTAGCGTAAAAGAAAACATTAGCCTGATTAGCGACATGTACGACACGCACCTTGACGTAGACGAAGTCATCAAACTGCTCGACTTGGACGATAAAACCAAAACCAAATTCGAAAACCTCTCAGGTGGCTTAAAACAACGCGTAGGCATCGCAGCAGCCTTGGTAAGCGACCCCAAAGTTGTGTTCCTTGATGAACCCACCACAGGCTTAGACCCAAAAGCACGCCGCGACGTCTGGTCAGTAATCGCTAACCTTCGCAAACTAAACAAAACCGTCTTTCTAACCACGCATTACATGGAAGAAGCCCAAGTCCTCGCCGACCGCATAGCCATCATGGACAAAGGCAAAATCGCCGCCATCGGCTCCACCCAGCAACTCATAACAAAGCACGGCGGACTCAAAGTGCTGATAATTCGCAAACCCGAAAAAACCCTTGCTGAGCAGCTGCAGAAAAAATTCAAAAACGCCATACTGAACCACGACAGCGACGTCGAAATCAAGGTTGACAACGTCGAGGAACTGTGGCGTATCATGTCAGGCTTAACCGAAATGAAGCTCGATAAGGACTTGGAGATTCAAACCCCCACAATCGAAGACGTTTTCCTCAAAATCACGGGTGGACGCATAACTGAGGAGGGCGAACTGAACTGAAATTCGTAGCAATTTTCATGGCGGTTACTAAGAACTGGATTAGAAGCCGCTCAGGCTTGTTCTTTAGCATCATGTTCCCGATTTTGCTGCTTGTGGTTTTCGGCTCGATTTTCTCTAACGTGGGCGGCGCAAGCAGCTACGGCTTATTTGTGCAGAACATGGACCAAACCAACGGCGAACCCACAGAGCTCTCACAAGCCTTCGTGGACGCACTCAACAGCACCGAAACATTTGCCATAACCACCATTCCGCCAGACGCGAACGCCACAACCTACGCCCAAGACGCCCTTGGACCCTTAGGCGGCAACATGCGCATACTCGTCATATCCGAAGGCTTCCATGACGACCTGATAAACGGAACCATGCGCGTACGCCTAGGCATTTGCCATGACACCCTGAACATGTCCTACGAGTACTTTGCACCGTACATCAACGGAACTGAAGCTGCCCAAATCCAAGAGGGCATGGAACAGATGCAACTGTTCATCGACGAGTTCCCCGAAGTAAACGCTTCTTTAACTATAATGCTGGATTCAGGTGACCAATCCGCTGGAACCGTATACAGCATCATCGGCAGCGTAGCCAACGCGTTTAACTACGAACTCATCGGAGCCAAAAACATAATCGTCATCAACCAAGAATCCGTAACCTCCACACAATTTAGCACTGTAGACTTCTACATCCCAGGCATAACCGCAGCCTTCATCATGACCAATGGCATAATCGGGTTAACCTCCACTAACACCGAATTCAAACGCCGCGGCATCATCAAACGCCTCTCCATAACGCCTCTCACCAAGATGGACTGGGTCATAGGCTCCATCCTAAGCCAGACCCTTCTAAACCTTATACTTGCCTTCATCATGATAGGCGTAGGCTGGCTGCTCTTCGACGTCCGCGTAATACCCGACGCCATAACCATCCTTATGATATTCTTGGGTTCAGTCATGTTCTCAGGCATAGGCATGAGCCTCGCAGGGCTGTTCAAAGACATAGAAGCCGCCAACGCAGTCGGAAACGCCATAGCCTTCCCCATGATGTTCCTCTCAGGCACCTTCTTCCCCTTAGAAATGATGCCCGACTACCTACAAACAATCTCCAAAGTCCTGCCCCTAACCTACTTCTCAGAAGGACTCAAAGCCGCCATGATAACCCAAAACCTCGACACCATCATATTCAACATCACCATCGTCGCCGCCATCGCAGTAGCCTTCATCATCATCGGAACCCTCGTCACACGCTGGAAAAGCAAATAACCCCACTTCCCCAACCCCCACACCCTTCTTCATCTACAAATTCAAAACCGCTACAAAACCGCTACAACACCGTCCAAACCAACCTATTAGCTGCCTATTTGGCTGCTGTTTTTAATTGTATGCAGAAACGATAGGGGGAGGGGGGTCTACGTGGATTCAAAAAAGAGTTATATTCCTTGATGGGTTTTTGTTCCCAAACAGCTTAGTTTCAGTTGGATGTTTATGGTCGCCCCCGATAGCAGTGCAGAAAACAATAATGGCGAGATGGTGGTTACGCCTTGGGAGGTTAAGGGTAAAGTTGATTATGAGCGGCTTATTCGCGAGTTTGGTACGCAGCCCTTAACTGATGAGCTTCTTGATAAAGTTGCAAAGTACACCGACGAGCTTCACTTGCAGATTCAGCGTCACATCTTCTTTAGCCACCGCGACCTAGACACTGTGCTTAACCTGTACGAGCAAGGCAAAAAATTCGTTCTCTACACAGGCAGAGGTCCCTCAGGACCCGTACACATCGGGCACCTTGTTCCCTGGATATTCACCAAGCACCTGCAAGAAAAATTCGACACGCGCCTGTACTTCCAGATGACCGACGACGAAAAATACCTCATCAGCGACCGCGCCACCCTCAAGCAGACACGCCAAAACGCGTATGAAAACGCCCTTGACCTCATAGCAGTTGGGTTCAAACCCGAAAACACGTTTATCATCTACGATGTTGAAGACATGGATTTGCTCTACGACATCATCCTTGAAATCGCCAAACGCATCACCTACAGCACGGCACGCAGCACCTTTGGCTTCCAAGACAGCACCAACATCGGCTGGGTATTCTGGCCCGCCATACAAGCCGCTCCCTGCTTTTTGCACAAAAAACTCACAGGCGAAAACGTCCCCGCCCTAATCCCCGCAGCCATCGACCAAGACCCGTACTGGCGCGTAACCCGAGACATCGCCCCAAAACTCGGCTACCACAAACCCGCCCAAATCCACTGCCGCTTCCTCCCCGGATTAGCTGCAGGAGGCAAAATGAGCGCGAGCATGCCTGAAACCAGCATATTCACCATGGACCCCCCCGACGTCGTCAAAAAGAAAATCTGGAACGCGTTTACGGGCGGCAAAGGAACCGCAGCCGAGCAACGCAAACTAGGCGCAAACCCGCACGTATGCAGCATATTCCAATACTACTTTTACCTGTTTGAAGAAGACAACCAGAAGCTATCGGAGCGCGAACGCAAATGCCAAGCAGGCGAAATGCTCTGCGGAGAATGCAAAAAAGACATCGTCGAAAAACTAAACAAGTTCTTGGAGCAGCATCGTGAGCGCCGAGAAAAAGCCAAAGACACCATCAACCAGTACCACATCAAACGTTAACCACCCTTTTTAGGAGCTTCTCACTTTTCTGGTTCCTCTGGTTTTGGGTTGCGCAAGCCTTTTATGTTTGAAATGACTATGGGTCATTGTGTGACCATTGGTCATTTAGTGAATGGCGGTCAATAAGTTGACGGTTGAACGAAAAGAAAAAGAAAAAGAACTGCGGCGAAGTCAGATTCTCGATGCTGCTCAGGAGCTTTTCTTCTCTGAAAGCTACGACAAAATCACCATTGCCTCAATTGCCAAGGCGGCGCAGCTTGCTAAAGGCACGTTGTATCTGTATTTTTCCAGTAAGGAGGCGCTTTATTGTGCGGTTTCTCTGAGGGGGGCTCGGTTGTTAAATGAGATGTTTCATGAAGCAGTAGCTGGGAAGCCGTCGGGGTTGGAGAAGGCTTCTGCGCTTGGCATGACCTATTACGAATTCTATAGGCGCTATCCTCAGTATTTTGAGATGTGTATGCACGCTGAGAACCTGCCCACGGTGTGCAGTGATGACGTTAACGCTTTAGAGTTGCAGCGGGTAAGCTTTGCAAACCTCGAAGTAGTGCTAAACGCTATAACAGAGGGTACCCACGACGGCTCCATAAAACCTGACCTAGACCCCCTGTTGACCTCGATTTTCCTCATACAATCCACACGAACCATGATACAGCTTCCAACAAGCTTCAAAATGATTCTCACGCAAACAGGCACAGACCAAGCTGCAACCGTAAAATTCGCCCTGCAGGCGCTACGTCATTTCCTACAAAACACCGAAAACAAAAAACTGGAGGAGAAAAAATAGGATGCAAGCTGTAATTTTTGATGGAGCCGCTGAAGATGATTTGGCGGTTAATGAAATTGAGACTGCATTGTGCAGTCAGCTACGCCGTAGCGGCTGGGCGGTAGAGCTAATCAAGCTTCGGGAAAAACAAATCGCAGAATGCCTTGGCTGTTTTGGCTGCTGGATAAAAACTCCCGGAGAATGCGTCATCGACGACTACGGCAGAGAAACCACAAAAAAAGTCGTGCAAAGCGACCTGCTAATCTGGGTCACTCCAATAACTTTTGGCGGATACTCTTCAGAACTAAAAAAAGCAATTGACCGCATCATACCCATGCTGATGCCCTACTTTGAATCCTACCACGGAGAAATCCACCACCAAATGCGCTACGAAAAATCGCCCAAACTAATAGTCATCGGAACCCACGCCGCCAACACGCAAACCACCGACACCTTCAAGGCGCTGACCCTTAGAAACGCCCTAAACATGCGACCCCCAAAATATGCCGTCGGAACCTTCCAAACCGACCAAAGCACCAAGGAAGCCTCAGCGTTTGTCGGTGACTTGCTCAAGCAGGTGGAGGTAGTTGCATGAACGCGCCCAAATCTGTCTTGTTGATAAACGGCAGCCCCAGATGCGAAAAAAGCAACTCACGCGCTATCGCAAAAAACCTAACCGACAAACTGGAGAAGAAAGGCGTAAAATCCAGCGAAGCCACCGTTGTTAGGCTAATTAACACTGCGCAGGGACGCAAAAAACTCTTGGACCTTGTGGACGCTGCGGACATTTTGGTTCTTGCCGCGCCCCTCTACGTTGACAGTATCCCCTCGTTTACCATAAAAGCCATGGAACTAATCTGCAGCCACCGCAAAGCCACATCCCAACCCCGCCGGTCTATGCTGGTTCCTGTTATGAACTGCGGCTTTCCCGAAATAGAGCACATGAAAATCGCGGTCCAAATCATGCAACACTTTGCTTTGGAGTCAAATCTTGAGTGGGGTGGTGAGGTCATTGTTGGTATGGGCGAGGCTTTGAATGGTGAATTAAGTGATGAAAACAAGATGACTAGAAACTTGATTAAGGGGCTTGGTTTGGCTTCTGAGGCTCTTGTTCAGGGACAGGTTATTTCGGATGAGGCCAAGACTTTGACTGTTAAACCGTTTCTACCGCTGTTTGTATCAAAGCCGATGCTGCGTTGGTTTGGGCGCCGCGTGTGGAACAAGCAAGCAAAACAAAATGGCGCTCAAGACAAGATGCGAGCAAAACCATACGCGCCTTAGAACCCTCTGACAGTTATGCGTAATAGCTGTTTTACTCCAGTTTTATTTTGCTGCTGCTCCGCCGATTGCTCCGCCTATGGTTGCTGTGACGGTGCCTACTACTGCGATTATACCCGCGAGTATTCCTATGGTGAAGCCCATTGCACCGCCAAATATGCTGCCTGCAACGCTAGAAACTATGCCTGTTAACAAAGCTGTACCTACAACTGCAAATACTGCCATGATGACTGCTCCAAACATGCCTGACAAAAATCCTGCGAGGGCTCCTCGTCCAGCTCCTTGCGCTATAACTCCTGCTGTAAAGCCACCCAAAAATATGCCTATAAAAACGCCAAAAAACGGTATGACTATGCCTAAGGTTATCCCTGCGAATATGGTTGTTATGAAGCCTACAAGGGAAGCTAGGATTACGCTGTTTATCATTGTCCTCTCTATTAGCCTCAAAGGTCTGTTGGATAAAACCCTTCTGTCCTCTGAGTCCTGATGTAAAATCCGTATTTTCACGCATGTTTTACTGTGCGGAGCGTTTTGTTAGAAGTATAGTTCGTGTTCTTGCAGTAGCGCGTAGTATTCTTCGGGGCGTTTTAGTTTTTTGATGTATCCTCTGAAGCGAACGCTGATGGCTGTGCCTTTTTGGGCAAGAATTTCTTTTCGTCGTAGGTAATCCGCGGGTAAGGGTTTAGCCCATCGGTCAACTTTTTCGATGAACACGCCCTGCTCAGAGTCTATGTACTCTTTGTGGACGACTTGGGCGGCTTGCTCCTCAGTTAACCGCGTATAATCTGAAGCCAAGACACAGGTGCCCACGAAGCGACCGCTATTTTTGCCCACCGCATAGAAAACTGCTTTGTCCCCTTTCCTTAGCAGGTCAATTTTGTTCTCGCGTTTGCCGTCTTCAGAGAGTTCCCTGATTGGCCAAAACTCCTCTTTGGTGCGGTGGTCAAACAGTTCCTGCGCTGTTCTGCCAAACAATCCGCCTGTTTCGCTTGTTACCTTGAAAATCCAGTAATTACTCAACGTTTACGTCTCCAATGGGTGAACAGTGTTTCTTTGAAGGGGTTCCTGTTTTATAGCTCTTGTTCTGTCTTTGCTGCAAAAGCGTGGTTACTTGGAGCGAAAGATGTAATTTGGTAACTGCTGATAGGTATGCTGGAAGTGAACTGTTATGTCTGGAAAAGTTGAAGTGAACTCGCAGTATTCGTATCGGCTTATTCATCCTATGCATACCTTTTTGGTTTCCTGTGCGGGTGCGGATGGTAAACCTAACGTTTCGGCTGTGGCTTGGGTTATGCCCGTTAGCAATGACCCCGCGTTGGTGGCAATTAGCCTCTCACCTAAACGTCATTCTCACACGCTTATTGAGGCATCGCAAGAATTCGTGATTAACGTTCCAACCCTTGAGCTTTTGCAGTCCGTTTACGCGTGCGGCTCATTTAGCGGCAGAAGTTTTGACAAATTCAAGAAAGCAGGCCTAACCGCTGCGCCAGCCAAAAAAGTCAAAGCCCCAATCGTGCAGGAATGCATAGCCCACATAGAATGCAAAGTCTACGACCAAGTAACCGCAGGCGACCACACCCTATTCATCGGAAAAATCCTTCAAACCTACGCAGATCCAGGCGTCTTCACAGAACGCTACTCGCTCGAAAACGCAAAAATGCTCTACCACGCAGGTGGCAACAACTTCGCCCTACTAGACCCCAAAATCTACAAACCCTAACCTTTTCCTTTTCCCCTCAATTTCCTTTTTTATTGTGCACTACTAATTTAAGTGTCTGTATATCTAACAAAGGCAGACCGTGACGAAGTGAACCCGTATGCCCACTTATGACCAAGAAGCCATAGAAAAGTTCTATTTATCAGGTAAAATTCTTCGTGAAACCCGCGAAACCATGAAGAGCTATGTCCGCGAGAACATGTCCGTGCTGGAGATTTGCGAAAAAGCCGAAGCCCTCATACGTGAAAAAGGCGGCAAACCCGCGTTTCCCTGCAACGTCTCCATCAACGAAGTAGCTGCACACTACAGCTCACCCCCTGGCGATAAAAGCACGGTACCCGAAAAATCCGTAGTCAAACTAGACATGGGCGTACACGTCGACGGCTACGTAACCGACACTGCCACCACCGTCTGCTTTGACCCCCAATACGACTTGATGACGCAAGCCGCACAAGCAGCCCTAGCCGCCGCAACTGAAAACATCCGCGCAGGCATCACCCCCTCTAAAATCGGAGGCATAATCGAGAACACCATAAAAAACCGTGGCTTCAAACCCATATCCAACCTCACAGGGCACTCAGTGGGACGCTACATCATTCACGCGGGAACCAGCATCCCAAATGTTCATCAAGTTACTTTCTCGAAGTTCAAGGCAGGCGAAGTCTTTGCCATAGAGCCGTTTGTGACCACTTTTGATGCAAATGGTGTGGTGGAGGATGCGCCTCAGAGAACGATTTTCCGTTTGGTTAAGCCTAAAGCCGCCAAGTCGCCTCTTGCTAAGCAGCTTGTGAAGTACATTGAAGACAACTGCTACACGTTGCCGTTTTCGGAGCGTTGGCTAACAGATGCGTTGCCGCCTAAAGATTACGCTGTCGCGTTCAAGGAGTTGCTGTCCAAAAAAGCAGTTATGAGTTACCCCGTGTTTGTGGAGACAAGCCGCAAAATGGTTACCCAAGCTGAACATACGGTGGTAATAGAAGAAGATGGGTGTTCCGTCGTGTCTTAGATTAGACTTTGACGGGTTTTTCTTTTTGTTTGACTTCTCTGTAAATCGCTGTGATTAGCTGTTTGTCGTCGCATTTGGGGCATTGTTCGAGTTCTTTGAATACGTAGTCGCCGCGTTGGAATTCGCGTGTGCTTTTGATGTTGCATTTGGGGCATTCGATGGTGGTGAGTATGGGCATGTCTTCTACTTTGAGGTTTGCTACGTGTTTGCGTGACTGATACGCGTAGTATCCTGCAAGACCCATCGAGATGAAACCAATGGCTAACAGGTAGAGGGTTATTTCTAACGAACCTGTTTCAAAGTATGCTCCGACGGCTACGACAATTGCGACAACGGAAAGCGCCAATGTTATGTAGATTACGGCTTGTACGAAAGTTGAAATTTTGTTTGCTCCTGTGCTGTTTGCTTTTACAGTGTTGCTCATCTTCTTTTCCTCCTATTGTGCAACTCCTATGGTGTTGCCGACTCCAAAGATGACCACTTTGTCGCCTTCCTTGGTTCGCTCTACAACAATATCTTTAACGCGCTGGATTGCTTTGTCAGCGGCGTCCGAGATTTCCTTGCGCATCAGTGAAACTGCATCGCCGATGTCCTCTTTGACGATTACCGCGTAGAGTGGAATCTTTTGGTCGACGACGGTTTCTTCGATTTTGAATGCGTCGACGCCTGGACCGCCGATGGCTGCGCCGATTCCCTCGCTGATTTCGCCGACGTTTTCGCCCTCCAGCTTCAAGCCTGCGTCAATCATGACAACCGCCGCGATTTTGCCCTTGTTTTCCTCAAGCACTGCTTTGATCGCATCACCTGGTTTGCCTACGTTACCGCCAGGGCCTTCCGCTTTCATGACAAGAGCGGTGCGGCCTTCGAAGGGTACGGAAGCGACTACGCAGTCTTTGGGTACTTTGCTGGTTTTGTATCCGTGCATGATTTTCGCTGCAATCAGGGGTCCTACGCCGTCGCCGATGGGTTGGCCGTTTGCGAAGGCTTTGAGGGCGCTGGCGTATGCTTCAGCTTCTTTCATCACCATGGGCAGTATCATTTGCAGTTGCATGATGGTGTAGAGGCTAAGGGTTTTTTTGCCCTGTAAATAGAAGTGACGTACGACTTTGTAGATGTAATTCAGCGCCATTGCCGCCTCCAAAGTGTTTTCCAAATTGTTGATTTGGACGTCGTCGCTTTCAGGTGCCATTAGTTTTACTTCTTCTTTTAGGCGGGCGTCGCGTATGTCAATGATGTGATCAAGCTTGTGGACTATGCCTGCGGGGTCCATGCTTTGAGGGGAAATCGTGAAGTAGTCCATGTAACGGTCAACTCTGTCTGAAGGGTCAACGGTTGGTTTGCCGATTTCCTTTATGGTTCCTATAGCGGTTTTTCGGCCTTCTTCCTTCATGAGTTTAAGCTTGAAAAGAGAACTCTCAACCTCCCTAATCATAACGTACATCTGAATTCTCTGACCGTAAAAAATGAACACAAAAATGAACAAGTACGAAAATAAGCTGATAATCGTAAGTATAGGGTCCCCCGAACCGATACCAAACTGATTAGTTAGCACTGGATTTTGAACCAACGTATTCATCTTCATTCATCACTTCGTTTCAAAAACTGTTACCCCTCAGTAATAAAGCTATGCCAAATACAACATCCTACACCCTACCGCATAAATCACGCTATCCCCCGCGGTTGTGAGCAAACGTAACGTTAGATTTTTATGCTGGCACGTCCTACTATGTGCTCTATGCCTGAGGTGGGGTCGTAGTCTAGACAGGCATGACGACGGGCTCCAGAAAGCAAGCAACGGGTTTGCTGACCGCAAGGGATGACGAAGTTCTGGAGCGGTCCTTAGAGAAACCCGTAAAGAATCGCCACGCGCGGTTCTTGGGTAAAGGTCGTCGGTTCAAATCCGGCCGACCCCACCACCTTCCACACCAAATACACTTGCTTGCGCTCTGCAAACATAGTTTGTTTTTTAAAAATTGTGTTTTTGGTTTTGCTGTTTTTGTGTAGTACATTTCGTAAAAAAGTCTTAAATATAAAAGTCCGACGTTTCAGTGCTATGTCCCGACGTTACACCTATTATTTTCTAATTGTAGCCCTTGTAATTTCATTGGCGGCAGCGTCTGTGTATGTTTTACAATTTGGGCAGTCCAATAGCCTGAATGATCTTGCTTACTATACTGAAGAGTTTCCGCCCTGTAACTACCAAGAAAATGGGGTTGCAAAAGGTATTGCGGTTGATCTTTTAACTGAAGTTGCCGATAGAATGGGCAGCAAAGTAGCGCCTGATCAAATCCATGTGGTTCCTTGGACTGAAGCATACAACGCAGCCTTAACAGGTGAGAAGATGGTTCTTTTTTCTACAGCGCGATTACCCGCGCGAGAGCAGTCTTTCAAGTGGGCAGGACCCCTGTTTACAGACACATACGCCCTTTTCACCCGATGGGACAATGACGTTGTAATCAACCAAGCCAGCGATTTAAACGGGTACAAAATCGGTGTAATCAAGGACTCCGCTGCCATTGTGCAGCTTACAAACGCAGGAGTATCCGAGAATCAACTGGTATATTTCACCAATGCATCCGCCATCATAGACGACCTTTCAAAGGGCAGCATAGACTTTTGGTGCTACGCGCAAGTAGTAGGTCGAACTCTCACCGAACAGATAACAGGCAACTACTACTCCTTTAAGAACGCTTTTCAACTAAGCTATTACGATTATTACTACGCCTTTAGCAAGGACATTCCCGACTCGACAGTTGCCTCTTTCCAGCAGACAATTGACACACTTAAGCAAGAAACAGACGCCTTAGGCACCTCCGTTTATGAACAGATTTTAAGACGCTACATTCCAACGCAGGGAACAGCTACCTCTCCCGAAGAACTCTTCGCCTTCGTTCAAGCCGCCTACGAGTATGCACACCAGAATAGTCAAGAAACGGCTCTAAACGAATTCAATAACCAGTCGGGTCAATTTGTTGAAGGTGAACTCTACATATTTGCCTATGACATGTCAGGTAACACTTTGGCGCTGCCGTTTCAACCAGAACTTATCGGTACAAACCGCTGGAACGCAACAGACCCCAACGGAACCGCATTTATCCAACAGATCATTCAAACAGCACAATCAGGAGGCGGCTTTGTACGTTACGCATACGCAGACCCCTCAGACAACTTCACCATCAAACCTAAAGTCAGCTACGTCACAATGGTAAATCAAAACTGGCTTATCGGAGCAGGCATCTACGAAGCCCAACAATAAACCCTTTTTTGTGTGCTGTTTTGGTTGTGTGTTCTGTTAGTTAATTGTTTTTTTGAGTAACTGAATTGCTAGATATAGGAAAACCAGTGAGAAGAGTGTTTGGGCTCCTAAATCAGCGAGAAAAATGGGTGTATTAATAGCGCCTGTCATTGCTTGTCTTAGAGCTTCTACTGAGTACGTGAGCGGCATGGTGAATGCGATTGCCTGAAGAATCGTGGGCATAGCTGATATGGGCAAGAATACCCCTGAAATGAAGACCATTGCGATGCGTACTACTGTAGCTGGGGGCATAGCTTGGGGAATGTCCTTAAACGGCACCGAGAGCAGAAAACCAAACGCCGAAAACATGAATGCTGAAAACGCGATGCACACAACAAACAAAGGCAAATTAGCCACTGCCGTGAAGGGAAGCATAACCGCCATGTACGCTATGGACAGGATTACTCCGTATATGAAACCTGCTAAAACTTTTCCTGCTGCTATGGTAGACAAAGAGATGGGTGCGGTTAGGAGAAGCTTGAATGTTCCTGTTCTTCGCTCCAGCGGAAGAGTGATTGCTTGGATGGCTCCTGCGCCAAAGAAAGATGCAATCGCCACTAGTCCAGGAACTGAAAAAGTGGGGTCAACAGATCTGCCAATGGAGAAAGCCAGAAAAAGTGAGACGGGTAAGATCAGGCCAAAAATGAGGTTTGGACCTTTAAAGAAGTAGACTTTAATGTCTTTTTCAGCGATGTAAACTGCTCTCTGGAAGCTTTCAAGCCAACTTGACATATTTTTCATCTCTGGTTTTGCTCTGTTTTGCCTTCGGCTGATAATATTTCGGGATGCAAACCCGTAAGCCTGACAAACGCAGCCTCCAAGGTCGGCTTTGGCGTGTTAATGGAGATTATCCTCAGATGGTTTTCTTGGGCGAACCTAACTATAGTAGGTAGCACCATAGAAGTGTCGTCTGTAAGTAGCCTAAACTTGTCCCCTGCAACAGCTACGCCCTTAACATAATCCAGTTTCTGCAGCTTTTGAGTTAAATCTGCCGCGCCGTCAAACGAGACCTCAATTACCTGCTCGGCTTGTGCCATCAATTTTAGCCTTTCTGGGGTGTCTATGGCTATGATGTTTCCGTTTGAAATTATGGCTATTCGGGCACAGCACTGGTCTGCTTCTTCTAAGTAATGAGTAGTCAAAAACACGGTTACGCCCTGCCGATTTAGCTCTCTGATTAAAGCTCGGACATCTCGGGCGCTTTGCACGTCCAACCCCGTCGTGGGCTCGTCCAAAAACAGGATTTTGGGGTCATGAATCAGGGCGGCGGCTATCATCAGGCGCTTCTTCATGCCTCTGGAAAAAGTGTCCACACGCTCATCACGCCTTTCGAATAAACCCACAGATTTGAGTAACATAGCGGCTTTTTCTTGCCGTTTTTCTTTTTTTACGCCGTGGATTTTAGCGCAAAACATCAGGTTGTTCCATGCGGATATTTCGCCATAGAGATTTGATGCGTCAGGAACTACGCCGATATGCTCTTTTACTTGCATAGGCTTTTGGGTGAGGTTGCCGCCAAGGATGTATGCTTGCCCCGAAGTTGCATTTGAGGTGCCTGTTAGGATGTTAATAGTGGTGGTTTTACCCGCTCCGTTTGGACCCAGAAAACCAAAAAACTCGCCCTTCAGCACCTTGAAGCTTATGTGGTCAACAGCCAAAACTTTCGGATAACATTTAGTTAGTTCCCGAACATCAATTGCAACCGCCATACAATCACTTCAACAAAGAAAGATACGCCTAAGAAGATAATAAAACTGGTCGCTTTGTGCTGTTCAAGCGAAGTTGGTTCATTGTGGGGGAGTTTTGTTTATATGGCTGGGCTGTTTGGTTAGTTTGTTTGAAGCTGTGGAGGTGTTTTGTTGTCTGGGGGTGGTGTTGAGGGTTTGGATGTGACTGAGGAGCTGGTTGTTTCTAAGGTTTCAGAGCTTTTGGAAACCCTTGACCACGTAAAACGCTACAACGCCCTGCTCAAAGCCCTAACAAAAGTTGCGTTTGTCGTGGTTTGTTTGATTTCGGCGTGCTTGTTTTTGGGGGCGGCTTCGTCTTTTTTGTATCCTGCAGCGGTGGAGAGCGAATTTTTGATGGCTTTGTTTGCTTTTTTGCTGGTGCCTGTACTTGGAATTGTTTTGGGTTACGTTTACGTGCGTGAAAAAGTTAACGATGTGGGTTCTGTTAGGCGCCGCGACGAGCTTTCGGGCGGTTTTCCTGAGGCGTTGCAGCTGCTTTTGGAGTGGGACTGGGAAGCAACTCTTGAAGAAGTCTCAGTTGGCAAACTCGGCTACGCCCTCTATGGACTGCTAAAGACGGTCGCGTACATAGCGGCAGTGCTCTTTGGGTTAGAGCTTGTGGGCAACCTATTTGCCTGGGTGGTTTTTGGCTCCACAAACGTCTCGTTTACCCTGTTCTTGGGGTTCCTGACATTTCCAGTTGTCTTTCTCATTTTAGGTCGCGACTTGTTGCGGCGGTATAAAGAAATCCAAGCCTTAGATATGCTCCTTTTGGAGCTGCGGTGGTTTAGCCTTGAATTCCGGAGAGCTGAATTCCAAACCTGACCTTTACGTCATCGCCCGCATAATCAAAACGTTAAAGGAAAAAGGGCGCATGAACAAAACCGCCTTGGCAACATCCACGGGGCTCGCATATGATAAGCTGGTTAAGTACTTGGGGTGGATGGTTGAGAAGGGCTTTATACGCATAGACGACGCAGACGGCTTAGTTGTTTTAACCAAAGAAGGCTCTGAAGCGTACAGCGAACTCGTGCAGTGGATACTCAAATACGTCGGGCAACTCAAATTCCCACGCATCCGACTACGAACCTAACCCACTTGTTTGGGTACTCCCTCGCAGTGAGTTCTGTTTTTAAGCATTTTTGAGCCCAGGTAGAATTGAGGAAAACATACTATGCCCTCTATTGAAGCAGTTAACCTTACAAAACGGTACGGCGCGTTTGCTGCAGTTTCCGATTTGAACTTCAAAATCCAAGGCGCCAAATGCGTCGGCTTTTTAGGTCCAAACGGCGCAGGCAAAACCACCACCCTAAAAATGTTTACCGATCTAATCACGCCCTCCCACGGCAAAGCCCTGATTAACGGCAGAAACGTACACACCGAAAAAAAACAGGCACTCTCGTCTGTGGGAACGCTAATTGAAACCCCCGAGATTTACCCGTCCCTTACGCCACGAGAAGCGTTAAGCATGATTGCTGAGCTTCGCGGAATGCCCGCTGCTGAGCGCAGTAGCTGTATCGAACACGCCGTAGCCCAAGTCAAAATGTCTGAGTGGATTGACAAGAAAGTGGGCAAATTCTCCAAGGGCATGAAGCAGCGAATCTGCATAGCCGCCGCGTTGCTTAGCGACCCTGACGTGTTGCTTTTGGATGAACCAACTACGGGTTTGGATCCGCGGGGCATGAGCGAGGTACGCGAGATAATCAAGCACCTCAAAAGCCAGAGCAAACTGATTTTCATGAGCAGCCATATCCTAACTGAAGTTGCCGACGTCTGCGATGAAGTTGCCATTGTGGATCAGGGCAGGTTAATCACGTATGATTCGCTGGCACATGTTTCAGCGCGTTTTTCGGGTGGCTCGAATTTGGTGGAAGCCGAGTTTTGTCGCCCGTTGGCTGTGGGAGTGGCACAGAAGCTCGAAGCAGCCGTTTCTGACGTGATTGACGTAGAAAAAACAGGCGCCAAAGCCTTGACAGTTAGGTTCAACGGCGGCATAGATGTGCAAGAGCAAATCCTGCAGGCCCTCGTTACGCTTGGCACGGGCGTTGTCAGCTACAAACCCGCCTCCTCAGACCTTGAAGCAGTATACCTGCAACTAATCAAAAACACGAAGTGAACCCCATGAAAGATGTAATCATACCTGAAACCCAAATTCCAAATAGCCTCACCCAAATATTCACCATCACCAAATACACCCTGCTCGACTACATACGCTCGCGCAGATTCTACATCCTACTAGCCATAACCCTCTCCGTTGGTGCGCTGCTGACTGGGGTTGTTGCTTATTTTCAGCCCCAAACGTTTCTTTCTTCGGAGATGGCGTTTTATTCGGGTTGGTGGGGCAACACGGCAGTCTACATCGTTGCGCTTTCAGGCATATTTTTTGGCGGTGATGCCATAGCGGGGGAGTTCCAAAACAAAACCGGGTACTTTAGCGTCCCCAACCCCGTCAAACGCTCTTCAATTTACGTGGGCAAACTGTTGTCGGCGTTTATAGCGTCCACGCTTATCATCGGCGCCTTCACCGCACTCACCCTGTGCAACGGCTTGTACTATTTTGGCGCCGCAGTTCCCATCGAATTCTTCCAGTCCGTGCTGTTTTCGTGGTTCTACCTCTTCGCCGTGCTAGGCGTAACCTTCATGCTCAGTTCCCTATTCAAAAGCGGAGCCTACGCCATACTCGTATCCGCCATACTATTTCTGTTTGCCTTCGACCTCGTCCAAGTAATCATCGTGCAACTGGTGCAAATCGAACCCTGGTTCTTGCTCTCCTACGGCTCAGCCATAATCAGCAACGCCCTCACCATACCCTACCCTCAACACACAACCGCCTTCGACGTAGGCTTTGGAGAAACCCTAACAGTCTACAACGCAACAATACCCCAAGGACTAATCATAATCGCCGCCTACTTCGCCATAGCCGCCATCGCAGGACTGCTACTCTTCAAACGAAAAGAATTCAACTAAACCCCCACCTTTCCTTCTTTTGTTTTTGTTGCGTAATTGGTGTTTTGGCAAAACCCTTTTAGAATCGCACAGGCATTAACGCTGTAGTTGATGTTGATTGAAGCTAAAAATCGTGGTTTTGTTGGCGGCGTTGTTGGTTTTGGTTGGGTCTATTGTTGCGGGGCTTTATTGGATTGGGAATTTTGGTGAGGATTTGGATGTTTATTCGTATCCTTTGTCTGTTGACGATCGGAGCTATCTTGTAACGGTTGTTGCTAACTGGACTTCGCAGCCAAAGGTGTACTTGCCCGAATTTGATGGCGCGTACGTCTCGGTTGACTTCTTTGGTCCCGATAGAGAAACTGTTTACTTTAACGTAACTGTTCCAAAGGATTTAATCTGGGGAGACATCTCGCTGGTTTGGAAGTATTATGAGCAAAGCCCTGACCGCTACACGTTGTCAAGCAATGCAACACATAACTCTGTGGAGATGACTTTTGCGCACGTAGCCACCATTGAACACTTTGAAATACGTGGAACAGAGCGTGCGTGGTAACTCCTTGGTGTGTCTTAAAGAAGCTAATGTTGGCTTTGGCGGGTCAAAGCACGTTTTGGCATAACCGCACAGGCAAAGGTTTGTTTGTAGCTCTAAGGAGCTTTCGCGTTATGTCAAAGTTGACCCAGTCCAAAGCGCGGGCACATATCGCATTAGAGGGGGTTTCCCTGTTTTGAGGGTGGTTTTTTGAAAATAAATGGGTTTTTGGCTGAGTTTTTGTAGGGGCTGGTTTAAAAAATTTTTGAGGAAGAGCGAAAAAAGGCGCTGTTTGGTGGAGGTGCCTGCCGTTTGGTTTTTTGTTTGGATGAAAAGGGAAGAAGAGTTTTTAGGTGTATTCTCTGAAGGTGTGGTTGCATTTAGTGCATCGCATGAACTGTGTTGAGGCTTCGTCTCCTCCTCGGGTCTGCACCTGCCAAACGTAAACTTCCATGTTGCCGCATTTGGGACATTCTACCCGAAGAGTGGGCAATGTCGCCATTTTCTGGTCTTCTTTGCCGATAATGGTTACTTGCTGGCGAAGGTTGTGCTGTATGACTTTTCCGCCGGTTAAAGCAGATTTTTTGGATATATCCTGCTTGACGTAGTCGCATTTTGAGCAGGCAAGAACAATAACTGGTTTGTCGCAGTCTTCAGATTTCTTGGGGACAAGTCGTGAACCGCAATTAGGACAAAACTCCATAATCCTATACTCCTTCCAAAATAGAGGCGTTAAACAGGATATAAGCATAATCCCTGCAACCACAAAAAAGTCATGCAACAAACAACGCTAACAAACCGCGGGGACCTTGAAGAAATCTGGGTTCTCCTCCCTCCAACTCTAAACCCCCGCTTGGGTGTCTCCTGTTTTTGTCTTGAGGCTTATTTCGCAGGAGCCAGCTTTGCGCCGCAAACAGAGCATTTCCCGTCTGCAGTTATTTTCGGCTGCTCGTTCACTTCCTTGCCGCACAGACCACACTTCAATAAAATCACCTCCAACATATTTCGTTTACGACAAAATCACACTATAATGTCGCGATAGCCGCTATAAACGTTTGGTTTGCCAGCAAACGCCCTTTGTTTTGGTTGAGAAATAGGGTTGTTGGAATGTGCTGATTGTTATTGGATAAGTGCGTATTGTTCGTTTGGGTCAATGCATTGCGTGATTGCATCGCAGTCTACTAGGTGAACGGTTCCGTCGGGGCAGTAGACTTTGTCGCCTTTGATGGCTATGCGGTAGCGTTTGCTGCATGCTTTTAGTTGTGAGCATCCGTCACAGTCTCGTGATAACATTTTTTTCTTTACACCTCCAAGTGTTTCCAAATTAATATGTACTCATTCTCAACTCATATATTTAATGTCAATAATCTATATAGAATATATACTGACTTTTCAGGCAAAAATTAAACTTTAAGAGGCACAGCGGAAAAAAATTTAGATAGCCGTGTCTACTGGCTCCGCAACTGGCTTGATTAGTTTTTTGTGGTAGAAACGGGTTGCAATGCAAAGGGCTACTACGGCTATGGCAAACCAGAAGGGCCACTCCAAGCTTGACGTGACTGGGAAGCTCACTGCTGCCATGTTTTGTGTCAACGCTGCGGGCAATTGTATCATAGCAGACCCCATCAAAGGCAAATCAATCCCAAGCATCGTCTTCATTACCAAAACCAACCCAACCAATTCAACAATGAAAAATATTATAACATAGACTGGTTTGCGGTACGAAAAACTAAGCAAACGCATAGAATACGATTTGTAAGGCATCAGTGAATAAATTATCATGATAACTGCGCCTGCGCCCAGAAACAGCAACAACGACAGTGTAAAGGCCCCCATCAAAGGTACCGTAAACGATTCAGCGCCTGCAAGGGTAAAGTCAAAAATCAGCGGCGAAATCTCTGCTGCTAAAAAGCCATCCCCGACCGAGAAATGCCACCACGGCACTGAAAGCGAAACAGCTAACAAAACCAGTGTGGCAGCTCCACCTGCAAGACCAAACCAGTTAATCTTCAAATTTTGTAGTTCCACGGTTTATTCACCACTATGCTATGGGGATGTTTGGGATTTTGATGGGGTCTGTTGGTTCGATGGTGATGCCGTTTACGTTTACGTTGATGTTTACTATTTCGACGTCTATGGTTTTGTCGCCAGCGTGTTCTGTTTGGAAGTGGGTTTCTGCTTCTTGTGTCCAGAAACCTTCGACGGTGATTAAGGTGCTTTGTTTGCCTTGCATGAGCAGTTCATTTGGGATGCTTGCGTGTCCAAGGATGAATTTGTGTTCGGTGCATTGGATGTCTGCAGAGAACGTTGTGAGGTTCAAATCGTAGTTAAGCGGATTGGTGAAGTTGATGATGAGGGTAACTGTGCGTGCTTCGGTGTCTACTTGGTAATCTACAAGCGTAGGCAACGTAAACACAGGCTCTTCAGAAGACAACGTTTCCTCCACAATCTCTTTCATCTGAGGCGGAACAACAAGCTCGGTTAAATTATCCTGGTAACTAACCGTAACCGCCGCAACAGGACCTACAATAGTTACAATATTAATCAAAACTAAAACTACGCCTATTAGCTGCATTACATGCATCCATCCATTGGATATCTAACCTGAACGTATATAGAAGCTTTAAACCTTTCCAAACCTGCAAAACCGCCCTTTAGCTGTTCTTCAAATAGACATTTAAGCAAATCTTAAAAACGGCACGGCGTCATAACAGCTACAGACCAGCTATGCACAAATCAGGGTCGCGTATATGGGTTCTTTGTCTTCTTGCTTTAGCTGTCGCCGTTGCATCTGCAAGTTTTTGCGTTGCCCTAACCGTTGGCGTTGAACCCGGCGACTGCGTCTCCTACAATGTTGAAGTAACAGGCACCCCACCTGCAGGGCACGACGTAATTTGGGCGCAACTGCAAGTCACCGACGTTGACACAACAACTATCTTTTTGGATGTTCAAACCCGTTTCTCCAATGGCTCCACGCTGCCTGACTCAATTATTTTAGACCCTGCCGCGGGCATACTAGGCGATGGCTTTGTTATTCCCGCGGATCTTGAGCTTGGGGACTCTTTTTTTGCGGTTCATTTGGGTGACATAATAATTACCGATGTCGAGCAGCAGACCTTTGGGGGCGTAGAACGCACCGTTGTTATTTCAGCTGATGAGCAAAACCAGTACCGTTGGGACCAAAAAACAGGTTTTCTCGTTGGGGCTTACTCGGATTTTGGTGACTGGACCATCAATACGACATTAGACGAGACAAACCTTTGGAGCCCACAAGTTCTTGGTTTATCCTACACGACATTCATTATCCTGCTTGTCTGCATAGCTATAGTCGTGGTTGTGGTGGTTGCCTTGGTTTTGCGGCGGCTACGCCATTAATTCATGCAATGTTGGCAAGCACAACTATAATAAATCATGTTTAAACATGGCTTTACTGAGGCGCATTTATTGACCCCAAGACGCAAATACCAACGTGGATACCCCGTAGCAGTTCTCATAGGTTTAGCGGAGAATCAAGCGGTTCTCTGGGCTGTTTACAGCCGCGTTGTCAAAGCCCACAGCAACATCTCCTTGTTTGGTATGAGAAGTGACAGCAAAGCGCTCTACAAGTTCCACGAAGCTATAGTTAACGCTGTTCGACCCGCTATGAAAGAAGGCATCAAAAGTCTCATACTTGCTGCTCCTGCACGAACGGATTACGCCGCAAAATTCGCCTCGCACATCCGCGGTCATCACGCATGGCTTATTCAAGGTGCCAACAAAGCTGTGGTCTCCGAGATAACAGGAGATGCAACGACCCTGCATGAAGTGACTGTGCTGACTAGGCTTGTGGAATTCAAAGAGCTTATTAGCAAAACTACTTGTGAAGAAACAGAAAACCTGCTTGAACTGCTTGAGAAACGCCTTAATGCCTCCAGCTCCGAACCGCTTGTACTGTATTCCGTAGAAGAAATCGAAGAGCAAATTTACGGTGAAGCAAAACCAGGCAAACCCCGCCCAGAGTACCTCTTAATCACTGACAGTCAACTTAGCAGCCCCCAAAAACGGCGGTTAAACAGGCTTATGCAGATTGCAGCAAACAAGCAGATAAAAACGCGTGTTGTCGCTTCTGATACTCCCGCAGGGAAACGTCTTGCTCAACTAGGCGGTGTGGTCTGCCTTGAACAGTTGGATGTTTAGGTTACAGATGGCGGGTTTTTTCTGTATCTAAGAGTTCAATTGAATGTGTTTCGGGTGCAAGGAATCGTGCAAATTCTGGGTAGACTTGCGTCATGAGTTCTTCATCTTCAAGTATGCGGCTCCAACATTTGTCGCAGTCAGAGAGGTTCTCGTACTCCCAAATCTCGATGTAGCCTCCATAGGAACCACTATCTGGGGCATCAATTGTTTGGTCAATCATAAGGTGGTTTTTCACCTCTCGGTACAGGTCAGGGTTGCATTTTTCGCGCCATCGCAGATACTTTTTGGCAAATTCTGAGAAATCATCAATTTTTTCAGGCTTCACGACATATTTTTCCAAAACAAATACCGACGTATGTTCACCTTCCTTCCTTTTTGGTAAAAACGTGTTTAGGCATTTCTTATTTTAATGATTTATTAAGTCTAAAAATAGATGCAGACTCAACGTTATGTGCAACACATCTACAGCAGCGCTACCAAAGTCATATCAGACCTGCGTTTTGCAGGGCATCCACCGTGATTTCCCCGTTGTGAAGCGCCGTAGCAAGCAACACCCCCGCAACACCCAAGCCGTCGAGTTCAAGCAAATCATCCATGCCACGCACGCCTCCACCAACAAACACCTCCAAACCCGTACTTCTCTGCAATTTTTCCACCAGTGCAACATCCACACCTTCGCCGCTCCCAACCCGAACCAAATCCAAAACAATAACCTGCAACACGCCACGCCTCTCCAGTTCTTTTGCAAGAGCCAAAACATCCATAGCGGCGGCTTTCTCGTTTTTGCTTAACACCTTGCCCTGCATCAAATCCAAGCTAACCACAAGACGCCTACCCCCAATACTGCCGACGATATCTGCTACCACGTCTAGGCTGTGCAGTGTTTCAGTTCCAACTACCACTTTGGACACAGAAGATTTGATAAGCGCTTGGGTACCTTTAGCGTCAGAAACGCCCGCGTCAACCATAACCTGCAAACCCATCTGGCTAATCTCCCCCAAAAGCGCCGTGTCAGGCTGTTTTTTCGCTGTGATGGCATCTAAATCCGCGAGGTAAAGCTCGGTGAAGCCGCAGTCTCGAAACGCTTTGGCTGCTGTTTTAGGGTCTGCGCAGTCGCCGTTGCATAGCCTGCTTTGAAGGGGCATGTACTGGGCGCGTTTGCCTTTTACGGCGTGAACTGCCCTGCCGCCCATGACGTCGATGACGGGGATTATCTTCACGGCTATTCGTCTGCCTGATGCTTGTTTTCTTGTCTGCAGTAAAAAAGTTTGCGCCACCTTCTTTGGGTTCTGGGCAGGTTTGGCAGGTTTTGGAGGCAAAACCTTTAAGGTTTAGGAGTTTCTGCTCGTCAAGTAAAAAGCGAAGTGAATATGCGTTGAAGCTGCTTGTAAGCCCAGTTGACGAACAAGAAGCCCAACAAGCCATCAAAGGCGGAGCCGACATAATCGACGCAAAAAACCCCAAAGAAGGTCCCCTAGGCGCCAACTTCCCCTGGGTCATCAAAAACATCCGCACAATAACTCCAAAAGACCGCGCGGTTAGCTGTACGTTGGGGGATTTGCCGTATCTGCCTGGCAGTGTTTCGTTGGCGGCGTTTGGTGCTGCCTCGTTAGGTGTGGATTATGTGAAGGTTAGCCTGCTTGAGATGCATATGAAAGCTGAGGCGGTGGATTTGCTCAAATGTGTTGTTCGAGCTGTCCGCGAGGTAGGTTCAAAGGCGTTTGTTGTTGCCGTGGGTTACGCTGACGCTGTAAGGGTGGGTTCGGTTGACCCTTTTTTGGTGCCTGAGGTTGCTTGGGAGTCGGGCTGTGACTTTGCGATGCTTGATACTGCGGTAAAAGACGGCAAGACCCTGTTTGACGCATTAACAGCGCAGCAGCTTCAAAAGTTCGTGGACAAGGCTCATGGTTATGGTTTGAAGGTTGCGTTGGCGGGTTCGCTGAAAAAAGAGCAGCTTTTGGTGCTTTGCGGTTTAGGCGTAGACGTAATTGGCCTGCGAGGAGCCGCATGCGAAGGCGAAGACCGCGTAGTGGGGCGCATAACCCAAGAAAAAGTGCGCGAACTCGTAAAGACCGTTAAAGCCGCCTGCGCGCAAACTGTAGTTTCAACTTTTTGAGGCACCTCTATGCGTGAGCACGGCTTAACCCCCAACGAAGTCCTCTCAACGCTGCGACAAGCCCTATCACGCGACGGCAAATACGCCGACGGCAACATCTTGTGCTCCATGTGCACCACCCCCCACCCCATAGCAAAAACCGCCGCCACAATGTTTTTTGAATCAAACTTGGGCGACCCCGGGCTTTTCCCTGGCAGCGTAGAACTCGAAAAACAAGCCGTACACGCTTTATCTGAGCTTTTGCATTGCCCAAACGGCACAGGATTCATCGTTTCAGGGGGCACGGAAGCAAACCTTTTGGCATTGTATGCTGCCCGCGAACAAGCAAACACAACAGAACCCGAGGTGGTTTTGCCTGACTCCGCACATTTCTCCTTTGACAAAATCTGTCGCATGCTCAAAATCAAGCCCAAAAAAGTAGCTTTGGATGCGTCGTTTCGGGTTGACCCCGCCAGTGTAGCGCAACTGATTACGCCCCGCACGGTTGCAGTTGTAGGAACAGCAGGTTCTGCCGAACTAGGCGCAGTTGACCCCATCTCCGACATAGCCAAAATCGCGCAGCGCCACGATGTGCCCGTGCATGTTGATGCAGCGTTTGGCGGTTTGGTGCTGCCTTTCCTTGAAGAACTCAGCTACCCAGCCGTGGGCGTTTTTGATTTTCGTTTGCCTGCAGTTCAGTCAGTCACGGTTGACCCTCACAAGATGGGCATGGTCACAGTCCCAGCAGGCGGCATCGTTTTCCGCGACCCCCAAAAGCTCGAGTGCATCAAAACCCAAACGCCCTACCTAACCCGTGAAGACCAGTACACGTTTGTGGGGACTCGATCCGCCGCTGCGGCAGCCGCAACATGGGCAGTCTTTGCCTCTCTGGGACGCGAAGGTTTCCGACAAACCATACAGCAGTGTATGCATCTAACCACTTTTCTCGCCGACAACCTCAAAAACGCAGGCTTCGAACTCGTAACACCACCACAACTAAACATCATCGCCTTCCGCAGCAACTCAAACACCAAACAACTCGCCCAAAAACTCCAAAACCACGGCTGGCAAATCTCCTACATCCCACGCCTAAACTGCATCCGAGTCGTCATCATGCCCCACACAACCCAAAAACACCTAACCCAGTTCCTACACGACCTCCAAAACCAATAACCCCACGCGCCCACTCACCAACCTTTGGATGCTAATTTTAATTGTATGCAGAAACGATAGGGGGAGGGGGTCTATTCTGTGTTAACGTGGCATATCTGAGGGCAAAAAAGCCTTTAAGGCAGTTGGGGTTTGTTGCGTTTGTGTGGTGGTGTGTCTTTGAAGGTTTTGGTGTATGAACATCTTTCGGGTGGGGGCTTGGCTGGGCAGTGTTTGCCTGCGGGTTTGCTAAGTGAAGGGTACGCCATGCTTTCGGGTGTGGCATCGGATTTTCAGGCTGCAGGAGATCAGGTCACGGTTTTGCTCGATGAACGCCTTGCAGGTTACGGTTTGCCGTTGCAGGGTAGCAGGGTTTTGGGGGTTTCAGCTGATGAAAACTTTTTGGATGTGCTGGTGCAGGCTGCTGAATGTGCGGATGCGGTGCTGGTTGTTGCTCCTGAAGACAGCAAATTGCTCTACTCCATCGTGCAGACCTTGGAAAACCATGGGCGGTGCGTGCTAAACTGCCAACCCAACGCCATCGAGCAGGCAACCGACAAAAAATGCTTTTCTGACCACCTAAAAAAGCTCGGCTTACCCTACCCTAATACGCAAACATTTGGCAAGCAAAAAAGCAGTTCTTGCATCAAAAAAGCAGTGGAAGTGTTGGGGTTCCCGTTAGTGTTCAAACCTGCCAGTGGAGCGGGGTGTAGCGGCATTAGTTTTGTCCAAAACAGCAGCCAAATCGAGACGGCAGTCGAAAAAATCCGCAGAGAAACTCAAGAAGACATCATCGTACAAGAGTTCATCGAGGGCGTTGCTGCTAGTGTAAGCTTGCTGTGCACTGAAAACCACGCGGTGCCCCTGAGCCTAAACAGCCAAGACCTCACTTTAGCCTCTCCAGATGCCCAATCAAGCTACAACGGCGGATGCGTCCCCCTAAAACACAACCTCCACAAAGAAGTATTTGAAGCAGCCAAACGTCTTGCAGAGTCATTTTCGGGGCTTAGAGGCTACGTCGGCGTTGATTTATTGCTCACCAAACACGAAGTCTACCTCATGGAACTCAACCCCCGCCTAACCACCTCGTATGTGGGTCTGCGAAAAACCAGCCAATTCAACATTGCCAACGCCATAACAAACGCCGCAACCCACCAAAAACTCCCCCCAAACCCGCTGTGCAAGGGGTATTCTTGCTTTTCCAAGGTTGCAGTTCCAAAAACAGGCAACACTACACCCCAGAAAATCAGCCGCATAGACGGGGTTGCTTCTCCACCGTTTCCTGTAGCAGGCGGCTTGGGCGTGGCTTTTGTTGTTTCTCACGGCGAAACGCGTGATTTGGCGGTTTTGGGTTTGCAGGAAACTAAAAAGCAGCTGCTGCGTAACTGCAATGGAGGCGCACAGACATGAGAAGGGTGCTGGGTTGGGATATTGGCGGCGCAAACACTAAAGCAGCGTACATACAAACCGACAACGCCACCGTTATCGACTGCAAGATCGCGTTGGAGTATTTCCCGTTTTGGAAACGCGACACAACACAACTTTGCAGTATGCTCACCCAAGTTAAGCAAAAACTTTGCGGCACCGACCCCATAGACCTCATCACGGTAACCATAACCGCTGAATTATCCGACGCGTACACAACAAAACGCGAAGGCATCCATCACATCCTAAACTGCCTCCAACAAGTTTTTCCCCAAACAACCATCCAAATACTAACCACGGACGCTTCTTTGCGTTCAGTTGAGCAAGCTAAGGCGCATCCTGTTGAGGTAGCGGCGGCGAATTGGGCGGCAACAGGCTGGATGATAGCTCAGCACATCAAAAACTGCGTAATCGTCGACATCGGAAGCACCAGCACCAGCATAATCCCCGTCTTAAACGCAGAGGTAGCCGCAAAGGGCAAGACGGATTTGGAGAAGCTCATGAACGGGGAGCTGGTCTACACGGGAAGCCTAAGAACCAACGTCGCCGCTATCGTGCAGTCGGTGCCTGTTAAAGGGGGCGTTGCGCGGGTTTCTTCAGAGCTTTTTGCGCAGTCAGGCGATGTCCACATAGTTTTAGGAAACATCCAAAGCAGCGAGTACACAGCTGAAACCGCCGACGCAAAACCCAAAACATTGCCCTGCTCGTTGGCTAGGCTTGCGCGGGTCGTTTGCGCCGACTCAGACATGCTCACCAAACACGAAATCCAGCAAATAGCCACCTACATCTACGAACAACAAATCAGGCAGATCACACAAGGACTCAACCAAGTCTACGCGCAGCTACCAGACAACGCAAAAACCGCCATCCCCACCATAGTCACAGGACTTGGAAAAGACTTTCTAGCACGAAAAGCCGCCCAAAACGCAGGCATCCACAAAGTCTTGGCACTAGACGAAGTACTGCACCCAACGGCGGTTTTGGCGTCTCCAGCAGTCGGGGTCGCTTTGATGGGCGCAACTAAACTGAAAGGAGCAAAACTACAATGGATGCGGTAATCAAAATCGGCGGCAGCCTCGCATACAGCCCAAAGGTCCTGCGTGCGTTAGGCGTGGAACTGCAAAGGGTTTCTGAGCGTTTTCGGGTGGTGGTTGTGCCTGGGGGTGGCAGGTTTGCGGATGTAGTTCGTGAGGTGGATGAGGTGTTTGGTTTGTCGGCGTTGGCGGCTCATCGGATGGCGATTTTGGCTATGGACCAGTATGGGTTGATGCTTGCGGATTTGATTCCAAACTCGCGAACGTGTAATGACCTTGCGGAGGTGGGTGTGTCTGGGGCGGGGCAGGTTGAGGTTTTTCTTCCCTCAGCGATGTTTTTGCGTGAAGACCCATTTGAGGCGTCGTGGGAGGTCACATCTGATGCTATAGCGGCGTATGTTGCATCGCGACTTCAGGCTAAGCGATTGGTGGTTGTTACAGATGTGGATGGCGTTTTTACGAGTGACCCTAAAACGTGCCCTGAGGCGAAGTTGCTGCCTAAGGTATCCGCCGCAGATTTGCTCGCATCCGATAAAGCCACAAGTGTAGACACGGTGCTGCCACGGCTTCTTTTGCAATCGTTTATGAACTGCTACGTTGTAAACGGCAAGTATCCCCAGCGAATCAACCAAATCTTATGCAAAGACCCCGCTGTCGCGACGCAGATTACGCCTTAACCGGTTTCAAATGTGTATTTTGAATTCAGATTGTGTTTTCATAAGCCAGTTAAATATCCTAAACAGAGGTTTGTTCAAAAAGACGTGGTGTAGAACATGAATGAAAATGCACTCTTAAAAGACCGTGGCACATTAAGCTGCAAGATGTCTTCGGTTTTTGACGACGAAATCAAACAACTTTCGCCAGAATTGCAAGAAATGTTGATAGATGACATGGTTACAGCTTTTCAAAATAGACTAAATGTGTTAAACAGAATAAGCCACGGGAGTGGATTCTGATACTGAATCAAGCAAATTACCATGGATTTCAGATACATAAAGGCTATATAGCAAGACATGCGAAACATGAATGGAGGGACACAACATGAGACGCAGCAAACTTGAAATGTACATAGACATACTGAAGGTGCTTGCACACAAAGGTCCGCTGAAACTAACTCACATAATGTACAAAGCAAACGTCAACTGCAGCGTACTAAAAGAGTATCTGGATTTCCTAATCAAGCAAGGCCTAATCGAAGAAAGAACTGTGGGAAAACGCCGCGTAGTCTTCGCCATAACCGCAAGAGGCACAACCGTTCTAAAATACTTCCGCGAACTAAAACAAGTACTCCCCATAATCGAAGAAACAAGAAACAACATGCCAACCCCCTTCTAAACAGAATAAACCCCTTGTATTCCCGCGCATTAACCACACACAAATCATGTGTGTAACCAAACAAACACCTTTCTTTCGCCACATTTCTACCTCAAACTGTTTCTTTTTATTGAATTGACAATAATCACCGTTGTGTCGTAATACTTAATAAACTCTCTTCGTTTATCTGTAGTACATGTGGTCGTACCGGAGGAGAAAGTTATGAGTAAAGAGTCTGGTATGGGTAAGAAGCCTACGGTTTTGTTAGAGAAGATTAAGGAGAATTTGGAGCGGTTGAATGAGAAGATTGAGGTTATGATTGAGCTTCAGAGGCATGACCAGGTGGAGGTTTCGTCTTCGCTTGCTAGTGATGCTCCTTTGGATGTTATGACTTTGCTTTCTATGCCTGATCATTTGCGTAAGACCGCTATGACGGTGTGTCGTTCTGGTATGGCTACTGCGGACGAAATTGCCAAGCAAACAAGCAGAGCCCGCGCGGTAGAAAGCGCATACCTAAACCAGCTCGTAATCATGGGTTACCTCAAAAAGGAACGGCAAGGCCGCAAAGCATACTTTTATGTTGAAAGAAGCAAAGAAGGGACTTAGTAGTGGGCAAAATTATAGCAGTTCATTCATACAAAGGCGGAACAGGCAAAACGTTGCTTTCCGTAAACCTCGCAGCTACCCTAGCTAGGCAAGGCAAAAAAGTCTGCCTGCTTGATTTGGATTTTCGCGCACCAAGCCTCTTCGCCATCCTCAAAGTCAACGACGCCCCCGCCTGGCTAAACGACTACCTAAACAACACCTGCGACATCAACAACGTCCTAATCGACCTCACCAGCCGCATCCCAGGCAAAGGCACATTCTTCGCAGGACTTGCCAACCCCAGCACCGAAGCAATCCGCGACATGTCCGCCAAAGACCGCAAATGGGAAATGCGCGCCCTAGGCAAACTGCTGCAACTTCGCAATTCCCTGCTAAACGAACGCGGCTTCGACTACATCGTATGCGACACCAGCCCAGGCCTACAATACTCCTCAATCAACGCCATAGTAGCAGCCGACCTAGTCGCCGTAGCAACCACTGGAGACCGCTCCGACGTAGACGGCACCCAACGCATGCTAAAAGAACTCTACAACCTCTTCGAAAAGAAAACCGGCATAGTCATCAACAAAGTCCTAGACTACAACAACCCCCAAAAATACGCCGAACTCGACACCCGCGTAAAAAACACCTACCAAGTTCCCCTACTAGGCATCGTACCCTGCTTCTGCGACATCCTACGCGCCGAAGGCGGAATCATATTCGCACAAGACAAACCCGACCACCCCTTCTCCAAACTACTCAACGACATGGCAACCAAAATCGACGCCGACGAAATCAAATAACCCCCCACAAAAACCCAACCCCCCATTTTCGTATACAAAAGCATCCCCCAAACACACTTCTCCAAACCCCAACTCCAACAAACCACGCAAAATGCACATAACCCCCTCCCCCTACGGGTTTCTGCATAGAATCACTATTTGCCGCCTAATAGGCTCCTAATAGGTTGGCGCCTGTGGTT
>JAOZID010000011.1 GCA_026014465.1 Candidatus Bathyarchaeota archaeon
GAGCACAATGGGAACAACCCAGAGGCTCGAAACCGAAGTGCCATGTAGGGGCGGATTGCCCCGTAGTAGCGAAGAAGCGATTGTAATGAGAGCAGAGCGAAGGGGGCAAGTTATACCGGATCATAACATTTAACAACTCGCAAGAGGATGACTTTATGGAATGAGACAAAATCGGTACCAGTAAGTAAGGACCAAGTATGGCTTGCTTATAAGAAAGTGCGCTCCAAAGCAGGGAGTGCAGGAATTGACCAAATCAGTATGGAAGAATACAATGCCAACCGGTCTGGTCACCTGTACAAACTGTGGAACCGGATGGCGTCAGGGAGTTATTTCCCGCCGCCGTTAAAAGAAGTGGAAATACCCAAGAAAGACGGCAAAGTTCGCAAACTTGGTGTTCCCACCATCAGCGATCGCGTGGCACAAATGGTCGTGAAAGATTATTTGGAAGAGAGGTTTGAGAAACTTTTCAGTCCCCATTCTTATGGTTACCGCCCCGGAAAGAATGCTCATCAGGCATTGGCCGAGGTACGGAAGAACGTCAGAATTTCGGACTGGGTAATTGACCTTGATATCAAAGGATTCTTTGACAACATAGACCATGCGAAGTTGATGTTGGCATTAAAGAAACATGTAAGCGAAAGATGGTGCCTGATGTACATCGAAAGGTGGCTTCAAACACCCGTGCAAACTAAAACCGGGGAACTGGTAATGAAGCAAGGAAAAGGAACGCCACAAGGAGGTGTAATTAGTCCGTTATTAGCAAATCTGTTCTTACATTATGCCATGGATAAATGGCTGGAGCAAACCCACCCTACAGTCAGTTATGTGCGATACGCCGATGACGCAATACTGCACTGCAAGAGTAAATCACAAGCTGATTACGTAATGCGTAATTTGAACAAACGGATGAAGCAATGTGGGTTGGAACTGCACCCGGAAAAGACGAAGCTTGTTTACTGTAGAGACTACAGGCGACAGGGAGCGTTTGAGAACGTGAAGTTCGATTTTCTGAGCTATTCATTCCAACCTCGCACCGCAAGGTCAAAGAAGACCAGGGAACTTTTCCTTGGCTATGACTGCGCCATCAGCACGAGTTCAAAGAAACGCATAGCAGAGAAGATGAGAGAGTTGAAGATTGAGACCCTGACACATAACAGCATAGTAGGAGTGGCGCAATTTCTGGAGCCTTATATCCGGGGTTGGATCAACTACTATGGAAAGTTCAGAATATGGGAAATGAACCCAATCTTTCAGCTATTACGGCGGAGGCTTGTGATGTGGG
>JAOZID010000012.1 GCA_026014465.1 Candidatus Bathyarchaeota archaeon
AAAAGCAAAGGTAAGTAACTAGAGATAGTTACACTACAGATGCCGAGAGAAAAAGTTTATAGAACATAGATGCTAGCTCCAAAACTAGGAACTATGAACTATGAACTAGACTAAAGGTCAAGTTAGCAAGGGCATACGGTGGATGCCTAGGCGCCAAGAGCCGAAGAAGGACGTGGTAAGCTGCGAAAAGCCACGGAGAGCCGCAAGCAGGCTTCGACCCGTGGATATCCGAATGGGGCAACCCAACCGGAGTAATATCCGGTAATCCATTATTGAATCCATAGATAATGGAAGGCAACCCGGGGAACTGAAACATCTCAGTACCCGGAGGAAAAGAAAGAAACCTCGATTCCCCCAGTAGCGGCGAGCGAAAAGGGAAGAGCCCAAACCAGCACTAAGGTGCTGGGGTTGAGGGACTTGCAGAAAGCTTAAATTTCTTAGCCGAATAGGTCTGGAAAGGCCAACCATAGGAGGTAAAAGTCCTGTAGGCGAAAAGGAACGAGAGCAGGCAAGAATCCCGAGTACCACGAGGCACGTGAAATCTCGTGGGAATCCGGGGGGACCACCCCCCAAGGCTAAATACTCCTTGGCGACCGATAGTGAACAAGTACCGTGAGGGAAAGGTGAAAAGCACCCCGGGAGGGGAGTGAAAGAGAACCTGAAACCGTATGCTTACAAACAGTCACAGCGCTATACATGCGTAGTGGCGTACTTTTTGTAGAACGGACCGGCGAGTTACGTTAGCAAGCAAGGTTAAGGAGAGAATCCGGAGCCGAAGCGAAAGCGAGTCTTAAGAGGGCGGGAAGTTTGTTGACGTAGACCCGAAACCGGGTGATCTACCCATGTCCAGGGTGAAGCGTTAGTAAAATAACGTGGAGGCCCGAACCAGGTAACGTTGAAAAGTTATTGGATGAGGTGTGGGTAGGGGTGAAATGCCAATCGAACCCGGAGATAGCTGGTTCTCCCCGAAATAGCTTTAGGGCTAGCCTTAATAGAAGATTTACGGAGGTAGAGCACTGAATAGGCTAGGGGCCTTCACCGGTTACCGAACCTTATCAAACTCCGAATGCCGTAAATTAGTAATTAGGAGTCAGACTGTGGGGGATAAGCTTCATAGTCGAGAGGGAAACAGCCCAGACCGACAGCTAAGGTCCCAAAGTACGGATTAAGTGGAAAAGGATGTGGAATCGCAGAGACAACCAGGATGTTGGCTTAGAAGCAGCCACCATTTAAAGAGTGCGTAATAGCTCACTGGTCCAGGGGTTCTGCGCCGAAAATGTAACGGGGCTCAAATCCGACACCGAAGCTACGGCTGCTCGAAGTTCGCGGTTCGAGTTTAGAGATTCGAAAGGGTGATATTTTTGGTAAAAAGCTATAAAGATATGATTATCTACCAAAAATCATATGAGCTTGCATTAAGAACTCATAAAATAACCCAAGAGTTTCCTGAATTTGAAAGATATGAACTAGGAAGCCAATTGCGAAGAGCTGCAGTATCAATAGCATTAAATATTGCAGAAGGATACGGCAGAAAGGCTTATAGTAAACAATTCACACAATTCCTAGTGACAGCGTTAGGCTCATGTAACGAAGTAACAGTATTATTAAACATGACAAAAGACTTAGGCTATATTACTGCAGAATTACATGAAGAAGTAATAGAAAAATATGATCACTTAGGAAGACAAATAAATAAGTTCATGAAATCAAATCAGGAGAAATCGAACGTCTAATTTCGAACGACGAACTTCGAGTAGGGTAGGGGAGCGTTCTTAGTGCAGAGAAGCTATACCGGAAGGAGTAGTGGAGTGCTAAGAAGTGAGAATGCCGGTATAAGTAAGCGAAAAGGCAGGTGAGAATCCTGCCCGCCGAAAACCTAAGGATTCCTGGGGAAGGCTCGTCCGCCCAGGGTAAGTCGGGACCTAAGGCGAGGCCGAAAGGCGTAGTCGATGGAAAATCGGTGGAAATTCCGATACCACCAAGTTCGCGATAGGAGCGAAGGGGTGACGCAGGAGGGTAGGCAGAGCGCACAGTTGGTAGTGCGTCTAAGCAGGTAGGGTGTTAGGCAGGGAAAACCGTCTAACGAAAAGCCCGAGAAGCGAATGCGAGGGAAAAAAAGTACCGAAGTCGCTGATCCCACACTGCCAAGAAAAGCCTCTAGTGAGTGAACAGGGTGCCCGTACCGCAAACCGACACAGGTAGGTGGGGTGAGAATCCTAAGGCGCGCGAGAGAACTCTTGTTAAGGAACTCGGCAAAATGACCCCGTAACTTAGGGAGAAGGGGTGCTCTGGTAGCGTGAAGTTTAAACAAACAGAGCGTGAGAGAGTCGCAGAGAATAGGTCCAGGCGACTGTTTAGCAAAAACACAGGTCCTTGCGAAATCGAGAGATGACGTATAAGGGCTGACGCCTGCCCGGTGCTGGAAGGTTAAGGGGAAGTGTAAGCGCAAGCGAAGCAGAGAACCGAAGCCCCAGTAAACGGCGGCCGTAACTATAACGGTCCTAAGGTAGCGAAATTCC
>JAOZID010000013.1 GCA_026014465.1 Candidatus Bathyarchaeota archaeon
TCCCATTTTTTGTTCCTCCTAACGTGGTTTTTCATGTATGTTGTATTTTAGATTTTATCTTCGAACAATAAGAAATCGCATATTTTAAACAAAAATCACGAAATTGGTGCAAAAAATTGTTTGTCCCCCAATAATGGTCGGGACTAGATTTGGGCTCGTGAGAACAGAAAAGTTCCCAAACCAACCATCAAAGCGTTGAAGGCAGATACCACAACTAAACAAATCAGCCAGCCAAGCGGACCAAGAAATGGTGAGCCTGCGCCTAGAAGGCACCAACGTAGCAGTTCTACGCCGTAAAACATTGGGTCGCATAACATGACAATTTGCAGGGGCAGGGGCGATACGTCGATTGGAAAGAACACGCCTGAGAGCATGAACATTGGCCACATTACAAAGGTTGACAGCAACTGAAATGCGTGAAAATCGTTTAGTGTTGAACCAATTGCCACGCCCAACCCAACAAATCCTGAGGTAATCATGAGCATCGCTCCTACTGATGCGACTGCGCCGACAACAAATATTGGAGACAGGTTGAATGCGCCCATTAATGCGGCTACTACAAGTAGTATCATTCCTTGGATTGTTGCGGTGGAGGCGCCGCCCAGAATTTTTCCTAGTATGATGCTGGTTCGGCTTACTGGTGCGACCATCATTTCTTTCATGAACCCGAATTGGCGGTCAAAGATTACGGAAACACCTGAATATACAGAACCAAACAAAAGTCCCATGCCAATAACTCCGGGGGCCATGTACGAAAGATAGTCTACATCGCCGAAGTTGCCAATGAAGCTGCCAAGTCCTAGTCCGAAAATGGCTAAAAAGAAGATGCTTTGCGCAACGGATGAGATTACTCGTGCTTTTGCGCGCCAGTAACGTTTGAGTTCGCGCATTAAAACAACGTAGATTGCTTGTCCAGATATCGGCTGCATTTTATTGTTTCACCATCCCTGTTTTCACCTTAATGTTGGGTCCGTCGTTGTTTCATTATTCTGAAGCTGCGCACCATGTCCTTAAACGAGCCTTCTTCGTCGCGGATGTTTCTGCCAGTTACTGACAAAAACACGTCATCCAAAGTGGGTTTACGCATCTCCACAGAATCCAAAACTACGCCAGCGTTTTCAGCGATTTTAACAATCTCAGGTATTCTGTGACCGCCACTGTCAAGAAGCAGATTCAAACATTTCGGACATTTCTCACCGTTTAGTTCCAGGTCTTTTCCGTTGCTGTCCGGAACTGGAGGAGCCTGAGCATCAGCATGACCCATCCCATGAGAATGAGAACCCGAATGGTTCATTGGCATGTTTATCATGCGGCTCATCGCTGCGTAGTTGTTTCCTGACGCAACGACATTAATTTTGTTAACCCAACTCATTTTCTCCAAAAGCGGGCGCAACTTTTCTACTGCGGATTGGTCTTTGACCGTTAAACTCACAACATCTCCTTGCAGTCGCGCCTTGAGGTTGTCTGGTGTGTCTAGGACTACGACTTTGC
>JAOZID010000014.1 GCA_026014465.1 Candidatus Bathyarchaeota archaeon
ACTAAAGATCGCCTCGCATTATGTTCGGGTGTTTGTTTTTTTGAAAATCCTTACTTTGCACTGTCGCAGCGATGGGGCGGGGCGGGCGAGAATGGGCTCTCCGAATGGCTCGTCGGAGCCCGGCCCGCCCCATCGCGGGTTTCCAAGAACACAGTTTCAAACGGCATTTGCTTTGAATGAATACCAGGGATCATAGACCCTATTGTTTTTCCAAAGGCTGTGCATGAGCACCGCCAGTTTTCTGGCCACTGCAACCACGGCCCTGCGCTTGGCGGCTTTACCACCCCTGCTTGCAATGCTGTCCCCGAAACGGCGCAAGAGACAGTCCGGCCCAAACGGGCCAAGAATATATTGGGCTGACCCCACCAGCAAACGGCGTAAATATCCATTTCCAACCTTGCTGATGGGAAGAGGTTTATCGGTATTTCCTGATTGATCCCGCTTGGGTGTCAAACCTAAATAGGGCCCAACATCCCTGCTCTTCTTGAAGCGCTTGGGATCCTCCAGGGTAAGAACATAGCTCAAGGCGGTCACCGGACCAACTCCTGTGATCTCCCTGAGAAGCTTGGTTTCAGGATAGGATTGTTCACAGAGCTCTTCGATTTTGCGGTCGTATCCGCGGATATGATTTGTTAACGACATGATGGTATTGATACAGGGCACGACGGCCGCCAATAACTCTTGAGGGACAAAGTCTATGACTCGTTTGGGAAAAGCTTCCGCAGTACAGGAGGGTAATTTCGCTCCGGCGGACTTGCACGTTCCCCGCACAAAATTGATCAGGTCGGTTCGGCAACGGACCAAGGCATCACGCGCTTTGACAATGGCCAGATCCATATGCGCGGATTGGCTGCGGTGGCGGATGGGGCTGAGCAGTTGGGGATCGAAACGGGCGATCCTTGCCAGCATCTCCGCATCCCGCTCGTCATCCTTGCGGGTGCTGTCCCATATCATGCGGAGTTTTCGGGCGTTAGCCACCAAAACCTTAAATCCCCGTGCTTCAAGAAGATGGCTGATCCAGGGCGAGTGTGTTCCCGTTTCAATCGCCACCAAAACCTCTTTGGGAACCTCGAAATGATCAAAATAGGAGTTCATGCCATCGATGCTGTTCTCGATACCAGTGGATTGCACAACCGCTCCGTTGAGATCCAACACACAGATTTGATTGCTATGATCACCAATATCCATACCAACAAAATGTTTTATGCTATACTTTCTCATGGCTGGTCTCCTTTCTTTGCACACAAAGTGCGCTTTTTGGGATTTTTGAGGGTGATTATATCACACCTCGGGGGACCAGCCTTCTCATACTATCTCGA
>JAOZID010000015.1 GCA_026014465.1 Candidatus Bathyarchaeota archaeon
CGGGCCCCCGTCAATTCCTTTGAGTTTCAGTCTTGCGACCGTACTCCCCAGGCGGGGTACTTATTGTGTTTACTCCGGCACTGAGGGCGTCGAAACCCCCAACACCTAGTACCCATCGTTTACGGCGTGGACTACCAGGGTATCTAATCCTGTTTGCTCCCCACGCTTTCGCGCCTCAGCGTCAGTTATAGACCAGAGAGTCGCCTTCGCCACTGGTGTTCCTCCTAATATCTACGCATTTCACCGCTACACTAGGAATTCCACTCTCCTCTTCTACACTCAAGATCACCAGTATCAGATGCATGCTCTCGGTTGAGCCCAGAGTTTTCACATCTGACTTAATTATCCGCCTACGCGCGCTTTACGCCCAGTGATTCCGGACAACGCTCGCCCCCTACGTATTACCGCGGCTGCTGGCACGTAGTTAGCCGGGGCTTCCTCCAAAGGTACCGTCAATAGACTGTATTATTCACACAATCTCCTTTCTTCCCTTTGGACAGAGCTTTACAACCCGAAGGCCTTCTTCACTCACGCGGCATTGCTCCGTCAGGCTTGCGCCCATTGCGGAAGATTCCCCACTGCTGCCTCCCGTAGGAGTCTGGGCCGTGTCTCAGTCCCAGTGTGGCCGTTCACCCTCTCAGGCCGGCTACTGATCGTCGCCTTGGTGAGCCCTTACCTCACCAACCAGCTAATCAGACGCGGGTCCATCCATCAGCGATAGCTTGATTCAGAGGCCATCTTTCCTTCTTATACCATGCAGCATAAAAAGTTTATCCGGTATTAGCTCCGGTTTCCCGGAGTTATCCCAGGCTGTTGGGCAGGTTACCCACGCGTTACTCACCCGTCCGCCACTAACCTTTTTTCAATAGCAAGCTAAATCCAAAAGGTCCGTTCGACTTGCATGTGTTAGGCATGCCGCCAGCGTTCGTCCTGAGCCAGGATCAAACTCTCCAATAAATTTTATTGTAAGCTTGATTAGCTCGTTTTCTTCTTTTTACCCAATATTCGTCTTGACTTTTGGGCCAAACGCATTTACAACTGTTCAATTCTCAAAGAACTCTCTCCTGCCTCCGCTCTCTCGCGGCGACAAAATCTATTCTACCATCTTTGCCTCTCTTCTGTCAACATCCTTTTT
>JAOZID010000016.1 GCA_026014465.1 Candidatus Bathyarchaeota archaeon
TGGTTTGGGTTTGTTTTCTAGTAGTTTCCACAGGTCTTCGAGTCGTCTGCGGGTTCCGTCTTTTACGAGTTCTGACACGGACGTGTATCCGTGGGCACCTTGGTTTACTAAAAGCTCGCATTGTAAATACAAATCCTCAGGTAACCCTATCATTCTATACTTCTTTCTGGGCATCGATTCCACCGTTTATCATGTCAGATACTGATTGTTTATAACAAAATTCATATATGCATCATTAACACGTTAATACCCAGTTAAAACACTGTGACGGTACAGGTACCGTCAATAGGTAAAAAACGCATTGCACCTGAGTTGAAACCACAGACCACTTGCAAGGGCAAAAAATAGAGGTTAAAAAAATGAAACAAAAACCAAGTGGTAAAAAAAGCCTGATTAGAAAGTGGCAATGCCATGTGGCAACACTGATTCTACTTGCCGCGTTGATAGGTAGCTTGCTAACCATGTGGATAACCCCAACAAAGGCAGCAGACCCCAAAACTTGGACGGTTGGCACGTGGACGGAGCACCCAGATAATCCAGTTTTTGGCGGAGTGGGCAGGGCATACTATCCTTGTGTGTTGTTGATAGATGGAACCTATCACATGTGGTACACCGATGTCTCATACCAGACTGGATACACAAATTCAAGTGACGGCGTGGTTTGGGGTTCTCCAGTCATAGTATCTGGGTTATTTGGGCACCCTGGGCATGCTGTTGTAGTTAACATTGGAACTGAAACTGAACCGTACTACCGAATATGGTATGCCGACGAACTAGTTTGGCCCGACTTAGATGATGATGTGATTAGAACCGCAGAATCTGCAAATGGCATTAACTGGACTAACGAACAACCAATAGGACAAATTAACACTATCATACACGAAACCAACTCATCTGACCCTGCGTATAAGTGGATTCGCGGTTCATATGGACCCGAAGCAGTGTTGTACACTCCTGACGGGTATGAAACCCTGAACGAAACCGACCCCATGGGTAACAAGTATGTGATATATTATGATCAATACGCTTATACTTGGTTAACTGGGGGCATAAATGAAGCTCCCATGCTCGCAATTTCTGTGGATGGGATTAACTGGAAACGTGTAACTGATGAGCCCCTTATCATTCCTTCTGGAGGAACAACCGAATGGGACGCAAACTACATTTCTGTTTGGTCAGTCCTAAAACGGGACGACGGATACCACATGTGGTACTCAGGAGGAATAGGAGACCGCAATGACGGAATAGGCTACGCAACGTCTGCTGATGGGCTTACTTGGACAAAATGTGCCGAAAACCCGTTATTGTTTGTGGACGACGGCGTGGCATGGCGAGATGACCGCACATACTGCCCATGTGTAATCGAGGATGGCGGCGTTTTTAAGATGTGGTTTGCGGGAAAAGACACCGCAACAGGGAGCTACACGTTAGGTTACGCAACCATTCCTGCTCCCCTTCCAGATTTTTATGATATACAACTCGCAATCGACACAGCAGATTCTGGTGACGTTATAGTTGTTTCTGCAGGGACATATGCTGAAGCGGTATCTGTGACAAAAAGTGTCACCTTGCTTGGTGCAAAACATGACGTGGACCCTGCTGGAAGTTTGGACAGGGGTGGTGAGTCTGTGATAAGCGGCGGAAACCTGATTATCACGGCTGATGATGTCACAGTAGATGGCTTCAAGATAACAGGAGGGTATATCGCTGCGGGTTATTCTCAGGCACTCGACGTTACCATCAGCTACAACATCCTAGAGGGTATTTCAGCGGCTTGGGGCGCCATCCATCTTCACGGAACGGATACTGGTCCATCATATCACGAATGCGATAGGGGCTATGTGGGCTATAACACAATAAGCGGCGTTACAGGCCATGGCATCTGGACTGTAGGCAACGATAACGTGACCATAGAGCACAACCATATACTGGATATCACTGGAACTGCAGTAGATGTTCTCAACCACGTTGGCACAGGAATTAAAGTTCTCGATAACATCATCACAAATCCTGGTGAAAAAGGAATCAACTACTGGGCTGAAGCTGGCGGCAAAATAAGCGGCAACACAATCACTAGCTCGGGCTGGGAAGCAATCTACACAGACATCAATGCAACCATAGAATCGAACCATATAGTAAATGCAGGTATGCACGGCATAGTTGCGGCCTCGCACGTTGGCACGGTTGAGATTATTGATAACACTATTACAAATCCTGTTCAAAAAGGAATTAACTACTGGGCTGGTGCCGGCGGCATAATACGTGGCAACATAATTACCGGCTCGGGTTGGGAAGGAATCTACACAGACATCAATGCAACCATAGAATCGAACCACATAGTAGACGCAGGTATACACGGCATAGTTGCAGCTGGGCACGTTGGCACGGGAATTGAAATCCTCGAAAACACCATCATAAATCCTGTTGAAAAAGGAATCAATTACTGGGCTGGTGCAGGTGGCATAATACGTGACAACACAATCACGGGCTCTGGCGGGGAAGCAATATTCACAGACATCAGTGTGACCATAGAGTACAATACATTGTCGGACTGCTCTATAGGTATAACAATAAATTCGCCCGCATCCGACGTTCTAGTACATTATAACAACATCTATCAAAACACATACGGCGTAATTAATTATGCAGAATCTCAAGTCAACGCTACATTGAACTGGTGGGGAACAACCGACCCGGACCTAATAGCAGCTTCTATTATTGGTTCAGTTGTGTTTGATCCTTGGCTT
>JAOZID010000017.1 GCA_026014465.1 Candidatus Bathyarchaeota archaeon
GCTGATATGGCTGTCAGCAGTCAAGAGAAAAGACTTTTCTCTGCCCCTTTTTTTCAAGAGGTTGCTGTTTTTTGTTTATTCCCCCAGGGCACAGGTAGAGGCGGGATCTTGTTGCGACGTTTGATCACTCTGATATGCGCGGATTGGTTACCGCATGACTTGTTTTCATCGCGGAGCTGCCTCGCTCTAATGTCGGAAGTTCGGCCGTGGCCTTATTCGCATAGCCTTTTCGAGGGTTCTCCTGAACGTGATCGCGCCTCTGGCTGTGCCCTGGGGTATTTGTTAATTTGAACCTTTTTGGTCTCCTTATTGTTTTTGTTTTATTAATGTGATCTTTGAAACTATTTCTGTTTATTTTTCCGGCTGCATCTGTTGGGCGATTGCCCACATGAAGGCTGAAAGTTCGCGGGCCGTGGCTGTAGCGACCTTGTTGCGGGTTTTGCCTCTTGCCATAAGGCGCCTGAACCTGCCGCAGAGCCGAACCTGTGCTTTCCAGGCAGTCTGTCGAATTTGTTGAGGCAAGCCCTCAAGCCGCCTCAACAGCATACAAGATTCCCGCGGTGGATAGCTGTAGGCTTGAGCAGCCTCGGTAAGTGCCCGTCGGACATGACCGTTGCCGGTTTTGGTGATACTTCCACGGTGTTTGCTGGGTCCAGTTGAGTGTTCGCTGGGAACCAATCCCAGATAGGCCATCAACTGCTTTGGCTTTGAAAAACGGGTAAGGTCACCAAGCTCGGCAAGGGTGGTGGAAGCGACAACCAGCGATACGCCTCTGAGGGCCTGGAGCGCTTTGACCATCGGGGCAAGGTGCCAATGAGGGATCAGCTCGCGGATCTGGTCGTTGAGGCGTTGGACGCGCTCAAAGTTTTCATGGGTCGCATGGATGTATTCCTGGAGGATGATCTGCTGGGCACGATGTGGCATTTTGATTCCTGCGATCCAGTTCCAGTGGGCTTTACTCCAGTAGGATTTCCCGCTGTAGCGGTGACCGTAACGGAGCAAAAAGGCCAGGAGCTGCTGTCTGGCAACGCGCAGTGCTTTGACCGCGTCTTCACGGCCGCGGGTCAGATCCCGCATCGCTTCGTCTTCTTCGGTGGGAACATAAACCGGCGTTAAATCCCCTGAACGGTGCAACCGGGCGAGGCTCAAGGCATCTCGGCGGTCATTTTTGATCCGATCCCCACTTTTGCGGGGGATCTTTGATGGAGCTGCCACGATGCAGTCGAAACCTTTATTTGTCAAAGAACGGTACAGACCATAACCACATGGGCCGGCTTCGTAGACGAAGCGAAGTGTTGAGCCTTTACTCTGGAGTTTACGAACAACTTTGTGTACGGCATCGAGGTCGCCATCGATTTTTCCGTAGAAGCGAACCTCGCCATCGCGATCGTAATCAGCCAACGCAATGTCGATAGAATTTTTATGAACATCAAGACCGACAAAAATGGTATTCTCTTTTTCTTTCATGACCTGCCTCCTTGGTTATGGCTCTGTGTTGTGGGTTTTTGTTACCAACATAATCCACGTTTGCAAGGGGCAGGTCACCTATTTTCTAGGGACAGCCATTATGTCTAA
>JAOZID010000018.1 GCA_026014465.1 Candidatus Bathyarchaeota archaeon
TGAAGTTCAACCTTGGGTAAGCCCTGAATGAATTCTGCGCGTGTAGTCATAGCTTGTGTTGTTTAATACTGCAAAGTTGCAGCTTTTAGGTTATAACCTGCAAGAAGATGGAAAGGTTTGTTGAAATCCGAACAAAACGAGTAGCTACTGAGGAAAGCCCTGTCAAGTTTATCCGGTGCCTGTTATTGAATTTTGTTTGCAGATCACTTTATTTTGTTTGCAGATCAAAATAAATTGAATGCAGATTGCATCTGCAATAACTTTTAAGTGATCCGCAATTTAATTTTAGTGATCTGCGAACTCTTTTTAGTGATCTGCAAGCAAATTTGAGGGATCCGCAGGCTCTTTTTGATTATTCGGAACTCGTTTTCGCGAACGGTTCTTCTTCGTGATGTACTGGCTCCGGTAGCCAATGCGCCGGGCCTCATTGTCGCGAAACAAGTACTTACCACAGCTGTACAGTTCGTCTACAGCTTCCTTCAGGTAAGCATAGGCGCGGTCGCGCAGGTCTTTTGTTTCGCCTCGGGATTGGTGGGCAGCAGCAGCCAGCCCTGGTAGCTCATCGGACAGTTGCCGCGCCTGATCCAGCGCTTCGGTATCGAAATGAATGGCTCGAAGTAAGTCTTGCTGACTGTCGCCCAACACAGCCAAATCATTCAGCGATTGATAGAGTGCCGCATTTGGACTTTTCCGTTCGATTCGTCGGAGCTTTTTTTTGCAGTTTGGGGTGCCGGCGAAAGGCGTACCGAAAACTTTTCTTCAGCCAATCGTGTAGCTGCTTTCCTTCCCTGAGTTTATCCTGAAAGACATTCATCGCCGCAGGAGATTGGCGCTTCTCTTTATTCCATCGCACCTGGAAATAGTTCAACAGCTCGTAGCGAAGGAGGAAGGTGTTGAGCACTTCGGTAGACAAACCGGCATCCAACAGCTCTGGCCAGTCGTTTTTACTCCACAAATACAGGTTATAGGCTTCCTGCAAATAAACGGCAATGGGCATGGAAGGACGCTTGAGCTGATTGGAGGGAATGTCTTTTAAAAGTTGGATTTCTTT
>JAOZID010000019.1 GCA_026014465.1 Candidatus Bathyarchaeota archaeon
TTTAGTTCGGCACAAAGTTGCTGCCCGAAGCGTTGAACCGATTCATCCTTGCGCTCCGATAAAGCCTTTGCTCGACGGATTAAATGGGCCAAACACAGCTGGCGATGATTAATCCAGTTTTTATAGACTCCATAGTCGTCACTGATGAGAATGCCCTTCCAGTCCGCAATCAGAGATTCAAAGGCTTTTTGAGAGCGATTGGGGTGAACCAGAAAGAAACAGACCTTTTGATTGACCATGGCCCAAAGCCACTTAAGTTTGCCGTTTTCAAACCAGGAGGTCTCATCAATGCCGTTGACGCCGCAGGTTCTGGCAATCCGGCCGATGCGCTCATACACAGGTTTGATCGCTTCCGAGGCCCGATCCAGAATTTTCTGGATAGCGCCTACGGAGATGGGCACCTCCAGTACACTGTGGCAAAGACGCTGTACCGCCTGGCGGCTCATACCCTCGGCACCGCTGAGTTCGGCCATCAGAGCGCTAAAGCGGGGACCATAGCCGGATCGGATTTCAGCCGGCAGAGAAGCTTTAACTGTCTGTCCGCAGCACCGACATTTGCCGCGCTGCAGGATATAATGAGTAACGTCCATCTGGATCTTTGGCAGTTCAATCACCTGATGCGTGTAATAGGATTTCAACCGGCTGACGTTAAAGTCGCTACTGCCGCAGGAACACTTTTGTGGCGCAACCTTTACAATCCGAGTCGGCTTTAACAGTTGTTGACGATTTCCTTTATGCCCGTGCTGAGCCCCCTTTTTGCGTTTCTTTCTATCCGCCTCGGTCCGAGGCGGATGAAAGGGACCATCGGATGAAGGCGGTTTGTTTGAATTTTGAGAATTTTTATTCAATCGGTTTTCAAGCTCCTCAATCCGTTTGCTCAACTGCTCAACCTGGTGCATCAGATGAAGTATGGCTTGATCCTGAGCCTCGATGTGCTTTTGAACTGATTCCGGTATTGATAGCCATTCATGCAAGGAAAAAGGTCTTTTGATTTCCATGCCTGTGGGCGTATCATAGTTAAAAACGAAAGTCTAGATTTTTTTGCCATATTTTCGTAAAC